>JAZQAA010000260.1:0-5208 GCA_045544975.1 Oscillospiraceae bacterium
TAACAGGGGAGGGATCTGACATTTTTTCTTATTCTGCCGGTTCCGGCTCAACAATGGGTGCATCCACTGCATTCTTGCGAACGCTCTCGATGCCGTTCTTGCAGCTTGCCTTTGCCTTGTAGCCTTCACTTGCCGCAATGACTTCACCATTTCTTGCCTTGAGGCGGAAACGGAACTCGCCTGCCTTATCCAGATACAGCTCAAACTTCGGATGCTTTTCTGTCACATAACCTTCAACGGTCTGATCCTCAAGCGCAGCCTCCGGGGCATTCTTCATCACACTCTCACAGCCGTTTTTGCAGCTTGCCAGAGAAGAGTAAACCTCACCGCCGATGGCAATTACTTCGCCGTTTCCAGCCTTGAGGCTGTATGTATAACCTGTTTTTGTCTGCTTAATCACAAATTTTCCCATTGTTTTTCGGTCCTTTCCAATAGAATTCTAAGCCTCACGGCTGTCTTTATTATACTCTATTCTTTGTGAAATGTCAATAGTTTTTCTTCCGATTTTTACAAAAAAATATCCTACCTGCTGGATGTGCCTATAAAATGAACCTTCGCCGAAAGACGAAGGTTCATTTCCTATGTTATTCCTTGGCAGAATCAGCAGTTTCCTGCTCCGTGGCTTCTGAAGAAACTTCCGTGTCAAGCAGCACTTGTGCACATTCCTCAAGTGTGACAGCGGCTTCTGAATTGTATATGGCAATCAGCGCATCAGCAGAGGTATACGCCTCCGAATACTGCCCTTCTTCATCCATCAAATACTCGCCGTACCAGAGCCCGAAGAAACTCCAGATGCAGTTATCCCGGAACATATCATTCATATCCGGCACACTGCTGCATTCGCTCAGCGCAAGCAGCTTCTTCCCTTCAGTCATGCGGGAGAGGAGCACATACTGTTCATAGCGGCTGCTGTAGGCTTCCTCAGAAGAAAGGTAGATGTCCATGGAGGCAATATCATACAATTCCTCATCCACCAGATAGGATTCGCTCTGGCCATTCCAGATCCAGATGAGATTGTGGATTTCGTGATATTGCGTCATGCGATTGAACAGCAGCTCCCAGAGCCACTGATAGGCAGCAGAGCCATCCGCGCCCCACCAGTACCAATCACCGCTTGCCTCATGAAGAGGCCGCCACAGGACGGGAACATCCGCATCACAAAGCGGCTTCAGCGCCTCTGCGATGCTATCGATATCATGCAGAATCATATGGCATTCTTCTGTAATTGCACCTTCTGCAAGCAGGTCATCAATCTCCTCCTGCGTCAGCAGTGCAACCTCCTCCTCTGTGACTGCGGATGCAAGGGAGAAGTCCGTTTCCTCCGCATAAACAGAGCTGATGCCCATGGGGGCATCCCAATGCCAGATCAGCCCCACAATGCCGCCCTTTGCTGACCAGTCGAGACAAGCCTGAATGGTTGTTCCCTCATCAGCAGTGGAATTTTCCGTATATCCCTGAAGATCACCAAACCGGATGGCAGGATACTTACCTGTCTGCTGGAAAATCAGGTCCAGCTCCGTATTGCTGTCCGTCGCAACATACTGTCCGGTAATTACTTTACTGCCGTAATTCTCACTGAGAAACGCCATCAGCGCCTGCGCGTTCTCAGAAGCATCCGGATCGCTGAGCTCATAGGCATCATCATACTCCATTTCATACATCTCGGTGAATTCCTTGACTTCAAAATAGTCGAGTGCAATACCACCGTCAATTTCCTCAATGGAGAGCGTGATCTCTCCCTGCGGCAGATAGATACCGGAAAAGGTCACACGGATGAAATTCTCTGCCTGGTCAATGGTAAATTCCCCTACGCGCTCTCCATTCAGAAGCAGCGCATTGGTAACCGGAGATTCGGCAAAGACGCATATACAGAGATCATAGTGCTGCGCAGCCGGAATTTCGATGACAGCTTCCACACTGTCCCCCGGATTGCACGCAAAGCCGGCAAGGTAGCCCTCACCGCTGTATCCCATGCGCAGGCTTTCTACCGCAAGCACACCGGTATAATCCGCTTCCTCTGCTTCAACACGAATCTCCACCTTTTCTTCTTCAATAGGAGGTACATCCAGCTCCACCATGGGATAACTCGGACCCGTCAGATCCTCGGTGGTTTCCTCGGAAGAAGATACGGTATTCTGCGCAGAAGAGGATGCCGTAGCTGCCGGATCGGATCCTGATGTTTCCGGCGCGCTGACGGAAGTTCCGGAATCACCGAGCACTACAGCCGCAATTACTGCCGCCAATACTGCTGCAACCACTGCAGCAATCAGCCAAATTTTTCGTTTCATCATCCCACTCCTAAGCCTTGATACGATAACGGACGCCGGGGGCGGTTGCAAACCGGATCAGGCCGTCCTGCACGGATGCACACACAGGTGTTTCGTTTTCGCACTGTACGCTGACGATACCATTCGTCCTCAGACAACATGGATTACCGGAAAGGGACAGTATCTCTGCTTCCGTCAGCTCTCCGTCCTTCCATGTCATTGAAACCTCAAAGCCTCCCCTTGCACGCAGACCGCTGATACTGCCGGTTCCCCAAGTCTTGGGCAGTGCCGGAAGAAGATGGAGTTCACCGCTGTGACTCTGGAGGAGTGCCTCAGCAATGCCGGCACTTCCGCCGAAATTGCCGTCAATCTGGAACGGAGGATGGGAATCGAGAAGATTGGGGTTTGTTGAATGGGACAGGAGCTTACGCAGATTTTCATAGAGCATATCTGCATCGTGGAGCCTTGCCCACATATTCATAATCCATGCACGGCTCCAGCCGGTATGACCACCGCCGTGAATCAGACGACGGATCATGGTTGCTCTTGCCGCATTGGCAAGCTTCGGGGTCTTCTGCGGTGAAATCAGGTCCGCAGGATGCAGTGCAAAGAGCTGCGAAATATGACGGTGACCGATTTCCACCTCATCATAATCCTCTGCCCATTCCATGATCTGCCCATACTTGCCAATCGTGATGGGTGGAAGCTTCGGCAGCATTGCCTTCAGTTCGTCTGCAAGGTCTGCACCTTCGCCAAGCAATTCCGATGCCGCAATGACATTCTGGAACAGAACTGTGATGATCTGGGTATCCATGGACGGGCCGATACACAGGCTGCCCTTGGTACCGCTCTGCGTAAGATATGTATTCTCCGGAGAAACGGACGGCCCTGTCACGAGCTGTCCCTGCTTGTTCTCAAAAAGATAATCCGTAAAGAATTCAGCAGCCTCACACATCGCCGCAAAATGCTCGCGCAGGAATTCCTTGTCCTGTGTAAACTGGTAGTGCTCGAAAATATGCAGACAGAGCCATGCTGCGCCCATCGGCCAGATGGTTGCCGGCATCCAGAGATCCTGCGGTGCACAATCGCCCCAGATATCGGTATTATGATGGCAGCAGAAGCCCCTTGCATGGTACATCTCCTGCGCAGTTTTTCTACCATGGGGGCGCATTCTTTCAATAAGATCAAAAAGGGGCAGATGGCATTCAGAAAGATTGCTGCTCTCCGCACCCCAGTAATTCATCTGGGTATTGATATTGATGGTAAAGCGGCAGCCCCATGCCGGCCACATATCCTGGTTCCAAATACCCTGCAGATTCATGGGCTGGCTTCCGGGACGGCTTGCAGCAATCATAAGGTACCTGCCATAATTGTAATACAGCACAGCAAGCTGACTGTCATAGATATATCCGTGGCATTCCTTGTTGTCATCCTCATTGCCGCGCAGACGCAGGATACGTTCATCCGTCGGGAGCTTTGCAGCGTCGCCGTCACTATTGTCGGGCAGATGGAACTGCACACGATGGTAAAGCGCCTGATAATCAGCAATATGTGCCTTCAGAAGTTCCTGTGCAAGCGCCGAAACATCTTCAGCACCATCCAGCACTGCATGGAGGCGTTCAAGGGCTTTTTCGCGGTAAGCATCCCCATGATAGAAGCTCGTCTCTGCGGACAGGAACAGCAGTGCTTCGTCCGCATTGCTGATGCTGACGGCATTGCCGATGGTTTCCACTGTACCGTTCTTAGCAACTGCTGTCATACCGGCAGCAAAGAAAATACCATCACGGCTTCCGGTTCCGCCGGTATAGAGAATGGTGTTCTCTTGGACGGGGCGATTATCATCATAATAATCATCACGACCGTCAATTGCCGCAGAAAAATTGAGCTTTCCAGGCTCACTGCACTGCAGGTGGATGATCATCAGCTGTGCAGGATGGGAGACATAGACACGGCGTACGAACTGCACACCGGCATCATCACGGAATTCCACCTTGGCTACCGCTTCATTAAGGTCAAGACTCCGGATATAGTCCCGTGCTTTTCCGGCAAAGCCAAAATACATTGTCAGTTCTCCGAGGGGCATATAATGACGGGAATTGGGCGTCACGCCCTGCATTTTCTGGAAGGCAAGCTTCTCCGCCTCTTCAATCTTCTCCTCCAGCAAAAGGCTGCGGATCTCCTGCAATCCCTCAAAAGCTCTCGGATTAATTCTCTCCCGCTTTCCGCCGGAATAGATGGAATCCTCATTGAGCTTGATGGTTTCCTTCTGCGCACCGCCAAAAACCATGCCGCCGATCCTGCCGTTGCCGACAGGAAGCGCATGATCAAAATCGGGGGCTGCTTTTGTATACCAGAGTGTCTGTTCTGTATTCATATAATCCTCCGTTGTCGATGGATGGGGATTTCCACTTACTTTTTCTTCATTATACCATAATCCCCTGTCGAATGCAAGAAAAGCTTGAAAGATTCAGAAAAATGCCCAAAATCAAGAGATTTATCCCACGCTTTCTGTATGGTAATGAGCGCAGAAAGTGCCCCGATTCTTCCGTATCGGGGCACCATAGTTTATGCTTGTACTTCCTCCATCACAAACACACCATCCCTGTAGTCCACTTCCAGCACCGTACCGGGGACAGGGTCCTTGGCAATGATATGCTTTGCAATCATCGTTTCGATCTTCCTCTGCAGGAATCTTCTCAGCGGTCTTGCACCGTAGCTCACATCATAGCTCTGTGCAACAACGGCTTCCTTTGCCGCATCCGTCACGGTCACGGAAAGCTGCTTGTCCGCAAGTCTGCGGCGCAGATCGGCAAGGAGCAGATCCACAATGCGGAAGATCTCATCGCGCTGCAGGGGCTTATAGAAGACGATCTCGTCAAGACGGTTCAGGAACTCCGGACGGAAATGCTGCCGCAGCAGGACATTCACCTGCTCCCTTGCG
>JAZQAA010000261.1:0-7395 GCA_045544975.1 Oscillospiraceae bacterium
CGATCTCAAGGTTGTGCTTAACAACTTCCTTCTTCGGCAGCAGAGCAAATGTGCCATCCTCTGCCATCTGATGGAGCTGCTCCAGTCTCTGGATTCTTCTCTGGATGGTCTTGAAGTTTGTCATCATACCGCCGAGCCAACGTGCATTTACATAGTAAGCGCCTGCACGGATAGCTTCCTCGCGGATGGAGTCGCCAGCCTGCTTCTTTGTGCCGACGAACAGTACATTCTCACCCTGTGCTGCGATGTCACGGATGAACATATAAGCTTCTTCAAGCTTCTTCACTGTCTTCTGCAGGTCAATGATATAAATACCATTGCGCTCTGTAAAGATATACGGAGCCATTTTCGGATTCCATCTTCTGGTCTGGTGACCAAAGTGTACGCCTGCTTCGAGCAGCTGCTTCATAGATACTACGCCCATTTGTAGTTCCTCCTAAAAAAATGTTTGGTTTTTTGAATCCTCCGCCCACTGTTCGTCCGACGACCCGGATACCCGGGCACCATGCCACGAAATCATGAGCGTGCGAAATCCTATTTATTATAGCATATTCCGGCTGATTTTGCAAGCCTTTTCTCGTTTTGTGAGGAAAGAATTTTCGGCATTGTCATTGTTGAAAATTGTTGATTTTGTACAATTAAGAAAGTTCAACAAGCAGTACATCCTTGCCATATACGCGAATGCGGTCACAAGGAATCAGGAGATCGGATTCTTTCTGAAAAATCCGGAAGAGTCGTCTTGCATAAATCAGGTAACCGCAAATCGTTCTTTGATCCATATCAAGCTGCAAGTCATCAATATATCCAAGTCGCTCACCCGTCCGAATCTCAATAACTTCCTTTTTCTTTAGCTCCTCAAGGCTGCACAGCATGGGTATCACTCCGCATCTCATACTTATTTGTATAGTATATGCGCTGTGTTTTGCATTATTTCTTTTTGTTCTTACTGATCACAGACAGCAGAGCGCAGACGATAATCAGCGTCAATGCGATTGCAGCAAGAATAATCCACAAGCCCACATTGCGTTCATCGCCGGTAGGAACACTTCCTGCAAGAGCCATCAGTCCGTACATAATGCCACCTCCTTGTGTCATTCTTCTCCCAGTATAGCACAAAATCACATTTCCGTCAAGACTTGCATCGATGAAGGAAGTATGGTATAATGATTTCATCAATAATCGGGGAGGCAGACATGGAATTTGAAGTGACAAACTGCAGGCTTTGTCCGCGGAAATGCGGAAGCAATCGGCTGATTGGAAACGGATTCTGCGGCGGCGGGAATGGAATTTCTGCAGCAAGGGCGGCACTGCACTTCTGGGAAGAGCCGTGCATCAGCGGAACAAGGGGATCCGGTACGATTTTCTTTTCCGGCTGCCATCTGCAATGCCGTTTCTGTCAGAACTATTCTATTTCTCTGGATCACAGAGGAAAATCAATTACGCCACAAAGGCTGTCCGAAATCATGCTTTCGCTGCAGGAACAGGGCGCTCATAATATTAATCTTGTCACCGGCTCCCATGTACTGCCGTGGATTCTTGAAGGGCTGGATTTATGCAAAGGATCGCTTCATATTCCGGTGGTTTACAACAGCGGCGGATACGAAAAGACGGAAAGTATTCAGGCGCTTCGCGGCTATGCAGATGTTTTTCTTCCGGATTTCAAGTTCTTCGATCGTGAAACAGCGCTTCGGTATGCCGGTGCACCCGACTATCCGGAGGTGGCTGCCAAAGCAATTGCAGCCATACTTGACATCACAAGCGAGCCGGTCTTCCAGGATGGAATCATGCAGCGAGGCTGCATCATCCGGCACCTTGTACTTCCGGGGCACCGAAAAGAATCCATCGCTTTGCTGCACTTTCTGAAGGAACAGTTCGGTACAAAAAGCTTCCTTCTCAGTCTGATGGCACAGTACACACCCATGCGTCACGATCCCGATTTCCCTGAGCTCAACAGAAGGATCACAAAAATGGAATACAACAGCGTTCGCGATGCAGCGCTCGAGCTTGGGTTTGAAGGATATTTTCAGGAAAAGAGCTCTGCAAGCTCTGATTACACCCCCTCCTTTCATTTTGAAGGAATATGAAAAAGCACCTCCGGCGCGAAGCCGGAGGTGTCAATTTTACTGTACTGCATCTGTGGGTACTTCTGTCGGAGCCGGAACACTGCTTGTAATTGTGTCCTTTCCAGAGAGGGTAACTGTTACAACAAAGCCGTCCATGTTATTACCGGATACGGTATACTGTGCCGGATCCGCAGGAACAGAGAAGCTTGTGGAGCCATTTGCATTGGCAGGTACATAGTACACACCATAAGTTGCATTTGCTGCAGTCACGGTCAGCATATTATCAATGGAATAACCCTTGACAGTTTCCAGGTATTCCTCGAGGCACTGATTGTTCTGGTACATATATGTAGCAGCGGCAATGCCGACATAGCGGAATACTGCGGTAGTGTTGGAGGAGATGTTGGCATCAAAGCGGCTTGCCTTATCCTCAGGGTAACGAAGCACAAAGCCATAATTGTGTGCATTCTCGCCTGCCCAAGCATAAGTGCCCTCCTGCTTATAATAGTTGGAGCTGCCAACTGCAGGATAGGTACCGATCATACAAGTTCTGCCAGAGAGGAAATCAGGGTCCTCAGAAGCAGGATCATAACCGCGGATCATACGGATGTCACTGTTGCCCGTTGCAGTATAGAAACCTACAAGCCAAGCATCCATTGCATAGGCTGCCTCTCTGTCCATGCCGACGATCAGATTTGCGGCAGTGTAGGGAGAATTGCTCTTGGTGTCGAGAATGCTTCTGATGGTTGTCATCTGCACCTCAGTTGAAGTGCCCTCAGTGATGGCAGTCGTATTGAATTCACAGGGATTCGCAGCATTCACGAGAATCAAGTTGCCGCGATGCACCTCTGCTGCTTCAAGGGTTGTGTTTGCATATGTGAGTGTCACAGGAGCCTGACTATCTGCAGCAGAATCGCCGGGAGTCAGGTCAGCACTGCTGTTTGTTCCGGTGTTCGGATCAGTCGTAGACATATTATCTACAACGCTGTCATTGGTACCGCTCGGTTTCTTATCCTTTCCACAGCTGCTGATACAGGATGACAGGATCAAAATTAATACAATTAAAATTGCAACAACGAAAATGATTCTGTCATATCTGACTTTATATGCTCTTCTGCGGTTTTTTTGTGTCATGGTATTTCCTTCCTTTCTTTTGAAGAAATCTATTTATATAGTTCATTATAGCACATTTTTCATCATATGTAAACACTTTTTTCGATTTTTTTACATTTTATCTAAAAAACCTCCTTTTCAATCGAATCAACGCCTAAAAACTGTTTTTTGCTTGACAAAGCGCCCAAAATCCCGTACAATAGATTTAGACATCATCGACAAAAGGAGGTACGGAATGAAGCAGACTCCTTCCTTATCCCATCAATTTCGGCGTCGCTGCAAACGCAGCGCCATCCATACGATTCTTTGCATCAGACGACTGTTCCGCTGGATAATGTTTGCAGTCATTCTTGGCTGTACACTCGGACTGATCGGCACCTTGTTCGTTCGTCTGATTGAACTTGGAACGGAAATGCGCCACGCACATCCATGGATTTTGCTTACACTTCCCCTTGGCGGTGTGCTGATTGTGTGGCTATACCATGTCACACGGAACCATCACGATAAAGGCACAAATATGGTGATATCCTCCCTTCGTGCAGAAGCGGAGCTGCCTGTGCAGATGGCACCGCTGATTTTTCTGTCAACCATTATCACTCACACCTGCGGCGGAAGTGCGGGGCGTGAGGGAGCAGCACTGCAGCTTGGCGGAAGCATCGGCAATCTGTTCGGGAAAATTTTTCGTATCCGAAAGCGCGACAGACAGCTTCTGATCCTCAGCGGTATGAGTGCAGCGTTCTCAGCTATTTTCAGAACACCGGCGGCTGCAGTCATCTTTGCAATGGAAGTCAGCTGCATTGGTGAAATGCGCTACGCAGCACTTGTTCCCTGCGTCATCTCCTCATTGACCGCAGCCTATGTCACCGGGGCACTCGGCTTTGCCCCTGCACATTATGATGTACTCGACATCCCCGCTCTTACGGCAATTACAGGCGGCAAGGTTCTGCTGCTTGGTATGCTTTGCGCAGGGCTGAGTGTTCTCTTCTGCAGTACCTTGCATCATACGGAGCATCTGTTTCACCGGAAGTTCCGAAATCGTTACCTTCGTATTATCACGGCATCGCTTTTGCTCCTTGTACTCGGTGCTCTGGTTCGTAGTACCGAATTTTTCGGAATCGGTGAGGAGAGCATTTCCTCGGCAATTGCCGGAGAAACCGTATGGTACGCCTTTCTGTTAAAAATTGTATTCACCGCCGTCACACTTGCCGGCGGATTCAAGGGCGGTGAGATTGTTCCAAGCTTCTTTATCGGCGCCACCTTTGGATGCCTGTTCGGACAGCTTATCGGACTTTCACCATCACTCTGCGCAGCCTGTGCCATGGTGGCTGTATTCTGCGGTGTGACCAATTGTCCGCTTGCTTCTCTTTTCATCGCTGCAGAACTGTTTGGAATGGAATGTCTACCCTTCTGTCTGCTCGTGATTGCTGTCAGCTATATGCTCTCGGGCTATCACGGGTTATACAAGGAGCAGAGATTCACCTACTCAAAATTTACGGATAAACATATCCGCCACAAAACCAAATCGTAGGAGGTTCCCATGATCAATATGACAAAAGCAGTTATTTTTGATATGGATGGACTGATGCTGGATACAGAAAAGCTGCTTGCAAAATTCTGGATGCAGGCTGCACAGGAAGCAGGATTCCCCATGCAGATGGATCATGTTCTTGGCATCCGCAGTCTTGCTGCTGTTTATGCAAAACCCAAGCTGCAGGGAATTTTCGGCGAGGACTTCAATTACGAAGCCATCCGCGCAAGACGGCGCGAGCTGACGGCCCAGCACATTGCAGAACACGGAATTGAAACAAAGCCCGGACTTCATACGCTGCTGCAATATCTGAAGAAAAGCGGCAGAAAAATTGCAGTGGCTACAGCAACGGACAGAGAACGAACGGACTGCTATCTTCGTAAGGTGGGTGTTCATCAATATTTTGATGCGTTTGTTTGCGGAGATATGGTCACAAAGGGAAAGCCGGATCCTGAAATTTATCTGCTTGCCTGCAAGGCACTGCAGCTTCCACCGGAGTGCTGCATGGCACTGGAGGACTCCCCCAACGGTATCCGCTCCGCTCATGCGGCCGGCTGCAAAGCTGTGATGATTCCGGATCTTTCCCATCCGGACAAGGAATTGTTCCCCCTTCTGTACAGCTATTGTGCAGGGCTTTTGGGTGTGATTGATTTACTGAAAGAGGAAGAAATGCTGGAGGAGGAAGAGCATGGCAAAACCAAACGCGTTTGATATTCCAAGACTTTTTTATTTTATCAGCAAGAATGTATTTACCGGAAGCCGGGGCAATTTCAATTTCAAAATTGTTCCGGAGGACGGACTGCAGGTCAGCATATGGCATGGCATGATCAACTCAGAACTCGCAGAAATGGAAGCATCCGCAAGCTTTGCGCTCAGTGAGGAAGGTTTTGCGGAAATGCTTCAATGGCTCGAAGCCGAGTACCAGAAATAACACCGGAGGTCATCATGGAACAGAACCAGAACAGCTGCAGATTGTTCAAACGCTGCGGCGGATGTCAGTTAAAGGAATCCTACCAGGAACAGCTGCAGTGGAAACAGAACAAGGTACAGCGGCTTCTCGGTAAATTTGCAAAATGCAGTCCGATCATCGGGATGGACAGTCCCTATCATTACCGCAATAAGGTGCAGCACGGATTCTATACCAATCCCAAACGGCAAATCATCTCCGGCATCTACCAGTCCGGAAGCGGCAAAATTGTTCCTTGTGAACAATGTATGCTTGAGGACAAGCAGGCGGATAAGATTATTTCTACCATTCGGATTCTGATGCGCTCGTTTAAGATTTTCCCCTATAATCCGCATACAGATAACGGACTGATTCGTCATGTAATGATCCGGAAGGGATTCCACAGCGGAGAATATCTGGTATGCATTGTCACATCCAAAAGTGCCTTCCCTTCAAAGAAAAATTTTGTCGGCGCGCTTCTGAAGGCGCATCCCTATATTACAACGATCGTGCAGAATGTCTGCAAGAACCCAATGCCGCTGACCATGGGCGATCAGGAGCACATCCTGTACGGCAAGGGTTATATTGAGGACACACTCTGCGGAAAGCGATTCAAAATTTCTGCCGCCTCATTTTATCAGGTCAATCCGGTACAGACAGAGATCCTATATCGCACAGCCATTTCATTTGCAGGACTTACCAAGAACGACAGGGTTCTTGACTGTTACTGCGGAACCGGAACGATCGGTATCATTGCCGCTGACCATTGCAAGGAGGTGCTGGGGGTTGAACTCAATCCCAGTGCAATTGCGGATGCCAAAAAGAACGCTGCTGTGAACGACTGCAGCAACATCAGCTTCATCAATGAGGATTCCGGCAGGCTGATGGAACGGATGGCAAAATACGGTGAGAGTGCTGATGTGGTCATAACCGATCCGCCGAGAACGGGCAGTGATAAACGCTTTCTGGAAAGCATCGCCAAGCTTTCGCCACGAAAAATTGTCTATATTTCCTGCGGCATTGAAAGTCTTGAACGGGATTTGCTCTTACTGAAGAATCTTGGTTATCAAGTAAAACGCATCCAGCCAGTGGATATGTTCCCGCATACCAAGCATATCGAAACCGTCGTTCTGCTGTCAAAAACTGAAAAATAACAACGAAAAATCCAGAGAAAAACAAGTTTTCTCTGGATTTACTTCTTTATGAGTTCACAGACTGCTAAGAGCCGCTGCTCTCACTGGCAGCAGAACTAAACCTTGTCGTCTTTGCAAGAATGTAATCTTTAAGCTGTACAATGTCGTCATTATCCGCTTCACCATTCTGGTTCACATCAGCTGCGAGGGATGCACTCGTAGTGGAATAGCCCTTGGCAGCGTTCTTCTTAGCGGCAGCAAGATCGAAGGCATCAATCACGCCATCGGAATTGACATCACCAAGAATATAGATGATCTCTGCAGGTCCTGCGATAACTGTACCAGGAAGTGCACCAATGGCTTCGTCAATGTAGAAGTTATCGGTTCCTTCCGCTGTTTCGATATACAGCTGCAAATCTGTTGCATCCGCAGGAATTGTGTAATTGAAATTGGCGAGCTGCACCCACTGTCCCTTCACCGCCGTTGCTTCTGCAATTGTAGAATACTGGGTTTCTCCATTTGCATCAACATACTGCAGCTTCATGTAGGATGTCCGGGTTGCCCCTCCATCGAAATACATGACATCCGCGCTGAAGCTAAATGTCTCTCCCG
>JAZQAA010000262.1:0-1875 GCA_045544975.1 Oscillospiraceae bacterium
CGTAAATAATTTTGTACCGCCCTTCCTTTGCGCGGCTCAGGGCCAGCGCAAACTGGCGCTCGGTCAGGGAACTGTTCAGATAGGCGGCGGGTACCCCTGCATGGATCAGATTTTCCACCTGATCCTTCATCAGGGAGATCAAGGGAGAGACTACCAGAGTGATGCCCTCCATACAAAGGGCGGGCACCTGATAGCAGATGGATTTTCCGGCTCCGGTGGGCATGATACCAACGGTATCCCTCCCCTGCAGAATCGCTGCAATCAGCTCCTCCTGCCCTTTGCGGAAGGAATCATAGCCGAAATACTGCTGCAGAATCGCATTCGGTGTCATGTGTTTTCCTCCCGTCCGTTCCAGAGACACTGCGCAAAATCCACCGTACCATCCTCCTTGAAGCAAACACCCTCTTCTTCGAGCATCGCCCGCTGACGCGCTTCTCCTCCAAAGGCGAATGCCGGTGCAAGCGCTCCAAAGCGATTCACTACCCGATGACAGGGAATGATCCCCGGCTCAGGGTTCTGATGAAGGGCATAGCCGACCGCACGCGACCACCTGGGATTTCCGGCAAGCTGCGCTACCATGCCATAGGTAGCTACTTTCCCGCGCGGAATACGCCTTACAACGGCATAAATGGATTCAAATGCACCCATACCTTCTCCTTTGCAATATGACAACGAATGATACAACACATATACATTTATTATACTACATTCTGACAGATTTTGCAATAGCGATTTTTTCTCTGTCACACCAGAAATTTGCGGATTTTCTATTGCATTTCCTGTTTTTTTATGCTATACTTGACTTATGTATTCTCATTCAGAAGGGATGGATATGACGATGAGATATTGTAAGCAGTTACTTTCACTCTGCATCGCTGCGGCCATGGTTGGAACTGCAGCAATGCCCGCCAATGCGTCGGAGAACGGCACAACCATTGCAATTTCACAATATGAATTCACAACCGACGAGCTGGCTGAACAGGGCTATACGATTCCTGTTTATGTGGAGCTGACAGAAAATATCGGCATTGATGTTTTTGAATACGGATTGTCCGTGGACAGCCGCTGCACCTATGAAGTGATTACTACGGATGCTCTGATCCGCCAGAACGGCGGTTCTCCCCTTGGCTTCATGACAGCAAATGAAACCCTGGACATCACCTGGGTCACAGGTATCAGCACTACACTCTGTGAAGATACTGGTACCCTCGCTGTGCTGCTCGTGACCCTTCCGGAGGATGCTGCAGCAGGGGATGTGTTCGAGATCAATTATCTCGACTATTATTCCCAGTCCCATATGTGGGTAGATTATACGAATAATATCGACTATGTCAAGCTCGGAGAAGTGGACTGGACGGACGGCTATATTGCGGTTGTTTCCGATGAAGTACAGCAGTACCTCATCCATTTTGACGCAAATGGCGGCAAAACAGACACCACTGCCAAGATCGTCACCTATGGCGAGGCTATCGGCGAGCTGCCGACCGCAGAACGCGAGGGCTATACCTTTGACGGATGGGTCACCAATTCAGGAAGTCCCATCAATGAAGAAATGCTCTATGTCAGCCCTTTCGATACCACCCTCTATGCCAAGTGGATCTGCAATGCCGCTGCGGGCGATGTGGATCTGAATGGAGATGTCAACATCATGGACGCCATCACACTTTCTTAGGCATTGATGAAAACCGGCGATACCCTGACACTGGAACAAGCGCAGCAGGCCGACTGCAACGGTGACACGCTGATCAACAGCACGGATACACTTCGTATTCTCCAATATCTTGTCGGACTTGTAGAAACACTTCCGAGTCCGTAACGACTGCTCTTAAATGAAATTCCCTGCCTGTGCAGGGAATTTTTTATGAAAAAGAGTTG
>JAZQAA010000263.1:0-3530 GCA_045544975.1 Oscillospiraceae bacterium
TAGTAGTCCATATCGAACTCACCGTACAGGTACATTACCTGATCCTTGGGGTTTACTTCCATGAGGAATTCGCCCTCATAGCCGTCTGCCTCGAAGGTCAGCTTGCAGCTTTCCACCTTCTTGGTATCGCTCATCAGATTGTCGGAAGCCACTGCAAATGCAGCGATCGGGCCCTTCTTAGCATTGCTCAGATAAACCGGAACTGCAATCGCAACCGCAGCTGCTGCCGCAACAGCAACCAGAGCACCCCAGTACTTCTTCAGGAAGGACGGGTTGCTGACAGCCTCTACTGTATAGGTAGAACCGCTGACAGCGGAAACATTCTCAGCAGACGCATTGGCAGCTGCCTCATTGGCTGCACCGCAGTTCGGGCAGAAGCTTGCGCCGTCCGCCATCTGTGTACCGCACTTTTTACAAAACATAAATCATTCTCCTTTACATCACGATCATTATTTATTTGAAATGCATCCAGTCAATTGGTATGCAAACAATGTTTCCGTCATGCAATGCACACAGAACGGAACCATGTTTTCACATTTTATTATATAACAAAATTCCTCGCCTGTCAATAGATTTTCCGGAAAAACCGCATAAATCGTCGAAACTTCACGAATTTTTTCATGCGAATGGGAAGGTTTTTTGATAGCGAAGCACGCCCCCGGAATCCGGGAGCGTGCCTCTTGGGTATTGGGTTTTCAGTAGCGTTCAAATACATTATGCGGTCGGAAGATCCTCCAGCTTTACAAGGTAGCGCATGATCTTCAGCGTATCACTCGGATCCACCTTGCCATCCTGCGTTACATCCGCATTGGCTGCACCCTGTGCAGTCAGATCCTCACCGCCGCCAAGCATCGCCTGGCTCAGGGTGATGATATCCATAATATTCACCGTGCCATCCTCGTTCACATCGCCATAGAGAATTGCCTGTACAGAATCCGTCGGTTCCTCAGTCGGTTCTTCCGCGGTTTCCTCGGTCGGTTCTTCCGTAGTTTCCTCGGTCGGCTCCTCGGTCGGTTCTTCCGTAGTTTCCTCAGTCGGCTCCTCAGTCGGTTCTTCCGTAGTTTCCGGCTCAGTTTCGGTTGTTTCCGGCTCGGTTACTGTGGTTTCAGGAGTGGTCTCCGGCTCTGTTGTAGTGGTGGTTTCAGTTGTTGTGGTTGTCTCTTCCGTTGTGGTGGTTTCGGTAGTTGTGGTAGTTTCTTCCGTTGTTGTGGTTTCGGTTGTTGTAGTAGTGGTCGTGGTTTCTGTGGTAGTGGTTGTGGTCGTAGTTTCGGTTGTTGTAGTCGTCGTAGTAGTTTCGGTTGTTGTGGTGGTAGTGGTTGTCTCTGTCGTGGTTGTGGTTGCCTCAGTGGTTTCCTCGACGGGCAGCTCATAATATACGATCACGGAATCCACATTGACTGCGTTGGAATTACTCCACCACATACCGAACATGAAATTGCCGTTTGTATCCACAAGATCCTTGACATCGGAAACATCATAGGTCACAGTACCGCTGTAGTCCATGTACATATTGCCGTCGGTCTGGTTCCAGTTGTTCTCATAGCCGGCACCGGATTTCATGGAAACGCCGCAGCCGTATACGAAATTGCCCATGTGATTTGAGGAACTGATCTTCACTTCAAACTTGGTCGGCACTGCACCTGCGGGGAGATACTCCGGCAGGGAAATGGTAATCTTCTTGGAATCCTCTGTATCGAGGGAAATCTGCTGGTTCAGATTGATGGTCAGCTGATCCTCGTCCATATCCACTGTAGGCGCCTGTGTGGTGGGCGCTTCGGTGGTTTCCTGCTCATTGGGAGCTTCAGTGGTCTCCTGCTCCGTTGTCGGCTCTTCTGCAGCAAAATTGCCGTAGACAATCTCTGCGCCCTCGATCTCGGTTGCCAGTGTGCCGGTCTTGTAAACGGTGTACAGACCTGCTGCTGCGCCGACGAAGCCGGCATTGTAGTCGATCGCTACCTCATTGCAGACATAGTCGGAACGAAGATCCTGATAAGTACCGTTTGCATCGGTCGGACCGCCGACCAGCGCTCCAACGAGGACATACTTGGACTCCGCTGTGGACTTATCGGAGGAAGTACCGGACGCTGCTCTGTGATGCGGATACTTTGCGGAATTGTCAGCAAAGCCTACCACAAAGCAGGTATTGGCAGGATTCTCACCGAGAATGTAATTCATCTGGTTCTTGCACCAGGAGGAATAGTCTCTGGAGGTATTCTTCGTTGCCACAAGTGCCGTCATCTGCATGGAGGTGTTCAGTCTTGCACTGCCCCACTTGTCGAGGAAATAGTAGCTGCTGGAAGAACACTGGTTATTGAGATAACCGGTAACAGTGTTCCAGTTATTGGTGATATGTGCATATACGCACGCCGCGCCGAGAGTTACATTGTCCCAGCCATGTACCCAACCAGGATATGCCTGCTTGGATGCGCAGTCGTTTTTGTAGGAGTTTTCGCCGGTTGCAAGGTACAGCCAGCCTGCTGCCCATGCCTGATCATCGTTGCAGCCGGAGGAATTGTAGAAATCCGTTGTTCCCTCCGTTGCGACGGAATTGTATTTCGTCGAGAACGCGTAGAGTGCCTTCGCATAGGTCAGATCCTCTGCATCGCCGAAGTTCAGATAGCTCAGTGCAAGCGCTGCGGCATATTCCGCTGCAATGTCACTTGCGCCGTTCGTTGTCCAGTACTGCTGGCGGCTGTTCGTCTGGTTCTCAGGAGCGCCCCAGTACGCATGATCCACTTGACCGTTGCCCTTCTGGTAGCAGAAATTCGTCACATTGCCGCTGGAATCGAGCACCGTGGATGCCTTAAAGAAATCGCAGAATTCCTCGTTGATAATCTTGTAGTGCTCTGTCTGGCCAAGTTCCGTGTAAGCGTCCTTGAACTCATAATAGCTCCAGCCAAGCGTGGAAGCTGTAAAGCCCTGCGGCAGGCCGAACATCACATGGTCGCCGGCGTCGTGGAAGCCGCCGTCGCAGTCATCAGCAGTGTGGCAGTCCCCTCTCCAGGACAGTGCACTCTTCTCCGCCGCTTCATTGCCGCACATATTGGCATCATAGAAATAGAGCGAATACTGCAGGAGCTTTGCATAGTTGTCCAGCTCCGCTGCTGCGGAGGTATGGAGCGGCTCCGATGTTCCGGCAAACGGAGCAGTCAGTGCAGCCGCCGCAACGAGTCCGCTGACAAGCGCAGACTGAATGCGGTTCATTGTTTTTTTCAGCATATTCAATTACCTTCCTTCTCGATCATTCGGTTGGTTTCTGGTGTTTTTGGATACGCCCTCTCAATTTCGGTTAATTCTGAGTTGATATTATACATTTTGTATTAACCGTTGTACCCAACAGCCATTTGAGAAACACAACCGCACATAGTTTCTATACTCTATTATACACTATTTTTTTCTAAATTGTTTACGGAACTATTATAATTTCATGTACTATTTGTGAAATTTAGCGATTTCACACGATTTCAGCTCCGAAAAGAGGATTATTTTCGTTAGTCCTCAAATTTATACACGGCGTAATTATTTATAGG
>JAZQAA010000264.1:0-15600 GCA_045544975.1 Oscillospiraceae bacterium
CCTAAGACCGCTTGGCCTCCGACTTGGATAAGACCATTCTGGCTGAACCGGCAGAGGAGGAGTATCCGATTGTGGAGTCCCTGCGTGTGGAACGCGCCGATTGGGATTACGATCTGTTCCTGAAGTACGGCTATGAAGGCAATGAGGATGATACAAGCGGCGGCACCGTGGCAACACATATGATGTATGAGCCTGTATTCGCTTACCTGAATATTGCAAACTCTGTGGATGTGACAAATGGTATGTTCGGTCTGACTGCACTGGAGGTACTGGATGTCAATCCTGATGCTGCAGCACTTGCGGAAGCAGGACTGGATGATCCGTTCTGCAAGGTGACAATGCAGTGTGATGACGGCAATACCCATGTGCTCCTGATTGGCAATACCTATACTTCTGAGAAGGCGGATGAGCTTTGCTATCAGGTGTTCTATGAGGGCGGCAGTGTCATCTACGGCATTACTGCAGAGTCCGCTGTCTGGGCAACCACCAAGCCGGAGAACATCGTTTCACAGAATATTATTGCCAGCATGGTATGGGATCTGACCATACTCGATGTCAAGTGCGGCGATAAGGAACTGCTCTTTGAGGGTAATGGCAGCGGCGCGTCCGATACCTATACCATCACAAAGAACGGTGTTGCCTGTGACCAGGAACGCTTCCGTCTGTTCTATAAGTTCCTCCTGTCCATTTACGGCGAGGAGATGTGCTTTGATGAAGCCCTGCCGGAGGGAGATCCGGCTGCATCCGTGCGTGTTCTGACCAAGGACGGCGAGGAGGATTATACAGTTTCCTTCTATGCGCTGACCGATCTGACCATGATGGTTGCAGTGGATGGTATTCCTACCTATAAAATCCGTACCTCTATGCTGGATGCACTTGAACACAATATGGATATTTTTGACAATCTGGACGAAGAATTTACAACAACATGGCGGTAACCTGCCGCCGCAATGCAGTAATGCAGAAAGGGGCTATTATGGAAAATCAGTTTATGACATACAAGGGCTACCCTTTGGTACGCTGTGGCAATGATATTTACTACGGCTATATGTGCGATGATTATGTTGTGATGATGCAGATCGTAAAACAGTCTGAGACGGATGGTATTTCCGTTTCTGAAAAGGTTCGTCTGTATCAGATGTCCACGGATGAAAAACTCAATCCCATTGAGGCGATTGTGAATTCCTCCGAACGTGACACGCTTTACGAGGCGCTTGATGTGGCAGCAACATGGCTTGAGAGAGCCAATAAAAAGGCATAACAAAAAAACCAGAGTCTTTGATCGGACTCTGGTTTTCTTTTTTGTATTAGCTTTGTTTGCGCTGCTTCACCCTGCCGGTAAAGAGAATATCCGAACGATAGAGCTTCACGGCAAGGATAGTAATAGCGGCAAGGAAGATTGCCTGGTAGAGCAGTCCGCAAAGGAACAATGAATGCTGCCCGAACCGCAGGCATCCTGTTGCGATGAAAGTATGCGTAAAGGGCAGGAGATAGAGCAGAATCTGCGTCGGTCCCTCCATCAAACGGATGTCGGATACCATGGAGAGAATATACGGGAACATGGTTGCAATCAGTATCGGGAGACTCGCAGTTTGCGAACCCTTGGCGTCCTGTACCAGTGCGCCAAGAATGATGGAAGCCATCAGTGCAATGAAAATGGTAAGGAGCAGCTGCACAATCACCAGGAACCATCCCCAGAAGGGAATCTGCAGTCCCAGCTCGGAGAGTGCCTTATTGATCATCACTATGTCCGTCAGAGAACTGCTTGTTTCTCCGGCATCGGCGGTGCTGCTGATGGTAAGAAACATCGTTGCAACCATGCCTGCGCCGTAAACAACTGCATACAGCACTGCCACAATCAGTGCTGCCAGCATTTTCGCACCGATGACCAAGGTTCGCGGAACAGGCGCGGAGAGCAGGGTTTCCAGGGTCTTATCCGTCTTTTCGGCTGCCACTGCTGTGATGATTGTCTGTGAGGTCAGTACCACAAGCAGGAAAAGAACAAGCGGCATCAGCTGATCGAACAGTGTCAGCGAGCTGAGCAGGAGACCGCTGCTGATCTGTGCCTGCTTACCGTTGGCAATCGTATAGGGGGTCACTTCAACAGGATCCGCAAGGAATTCCATCCGTTCTCCGAGATGCTGCTCGCTCAGGAGCTGCTTGACTGCCCAGGTAACAAGGGATGTGCTGTCCTCCTCCATGGACAGGCTTGTCATGGCGGAGGTCGTATTCAGGATGCTGACACTGCCGATTTCACCGGCGGTGTACTCTTCCTGTACTTTCTGGGAAAAGCCGCTTGTGATCACGGCTGCGCTCTTCCATTCCTGCTCCTCCATGATTTTCGTGAAGTCCTCCGTTCCGGCATCCGGCTTGACAAGGCGTACTGTGTAGCCGGTATCTTCAAGGAAGGAAACAATTTCTGCTGTGAATTCCGTATCATCGAGGTCGATGAGGGAAACCGTTCCGCTTTCACTGATGCTTTCCGTGATGGTGCGTGTCATCATAAAGCCCAGCATGACGATAATCAGAAAGGTTGCAAATAAGCCAATAAGCATCTGCTTGTTGATCAGTTCGGAAAGTTCTTTTTTGAGTAAATGGATCATTCGCCCTTCACCGCCCTTTCGAATGCTTCTTCGAGTGTTGCCGCATGGAAGCGTTCCAGAAGCTCCTGCGGCGTTCCTTCCGAGAGAAATACCCCATCCTTCATGATTGCGCAGCGGTCGGCGGTGGTGGAAACTTCCTGCATATGATGGGAGGAGAGCAGGAACGCGGTGCCGAATTCCTTTGCGCACCGACGGATTGTCTTGCGGATATCAAGGGAATTGAGCACATCAAGTCCGCTGGTCGGTTCATCGAGAATGGCAAGGCGGGGCTTTGTCATCACAGCTCTTGCCAGCACAAGCTTGCGCGTCATGCCGCGGCTGTAGGTGCTGATCTTTTGTGAGAGCGTATCACCCAGTCCGCAGATTTCTTCACCAAGCTTTACGCATTCTGCCTGCTCCTTTTCATTCTTGAAATAGAGCCCGGCGATGAACTGCAGGTATTTTCTGCCGGTCATGCTCTTGTAGGCACCGGCTTCATCCGGCAGATAGCTGATGGATGCGCGAACCTGATCCGGCTGCGTCAGGATGCTGTGCCCGGCGATGAGCGCATCGCCCTTGTCCGGCTGCAGGAGTGTTGCCAGCATTCGGAGAATGGTGGTCTTGCCTGCGCCGTTCATGCCGATCAGTCCGAAAATTTCACCTTCACGAATGGTGAGTGAAACATCGTTGACGGCAAGCTTCTTGCCGTAGCTCTTGGAAATATGCTGCATTTCAAGTGCATTTTCCATTGATCATTCCTCCTTTTGAATAGTAAAATTTTTGAAAAGAGTTGATTTTTAGGCTGGGATATGCTACAATAAACATACATGATCCTGTATCACAATCCGATGGCAGAAAGGAGCCAGCCATGTCATTACATGAATCCGGTGAGGATTATCTCGAAACGATTTATCTATTAACGAAAAAGAACGCGTTTGTCCGTTCTGTTGATATTGCAAATGCGCTCGGATACACCAAGGCGAGCGTCAGCCGTGCGATGCGTATTCTCCGTGAGGAGGGCCTTGTTACCATCGCTGAGGATGGAAATGTCAAGCTGACCAAGGCGGGTAGCCGCAAGGCAATTGAGGTCTACGAACGCCATACACTGATTATGGATTTCTTTACGCAGTATCTCGGCGTCAATGAAATCACAGCAGAGAAGGATGCCTGCAAGATTGAGCATGTGATCAGCGAGGAAACCTACCTTCGCCTGCGCGCCTATATGGCGGAGCAGGGCTATCAGAACAAGGCGTGAACCGGCTGTCCGCACTGCCGGAGGGGTTTGGAAGGCTGTATTCCTGCCGTACTGAGGGACAGCGTGCAGAGCTGCACGAGGCTGCCCATGCGCTCCTGCGTGAGAGCCTTCTGTTGTGGGGAGAGGAGCATGGAATTGCTGTTCCGTCAAAGCCGCCGGAATTCACCTACATCGGCAATGGAAAGCCCTGTCTTGCCACCCATCCCGGCATTCATTTTAATCTGAGCCACTGCGAGGGACTTGCTGTATGCCTGCTTTCCGATACGGAATGCGGTGTGGATGCGGAATCCATCCGCCGCTATCGTGAGCGCACTGCCCTGCGTGTTTGTTCTCCGGAGGAGCAGGAAATGCTCCGCAGCGCGGAGCATCCCGATCTTCTTTTTACAAGATTATGGACGCTCAAAGAAGCGTATGTCAAAGCCATTGGCATCGGGATTTCCTATCCCCTTCGTGAAGTTAGCTTTGCATTCCACGAAGGCAGAATCCTTTCTTCAAAGCCCGATGCTTCCTTTGCACAGCTCCTCCTGCCCGATCATGTGATCAGTGTATGTGTGCTGCAACAACTGCCGGAGAATCCGGTGATTGCAGTGAGTAAATGATGGATATAAGCTTCCCTGCCAAGCGGCAGGGAAGCTTTTTTTAGTCTATTTCCATTGTCCTAAATGGTGCGAGGGGCAGTCCGTTCTTCGAAAATACCGTCACATCACCATAGTTGTACCACGCATAACGCGCTGCAAGGGGATGGGGGACAGCGTCGCTGCGCACAAGAATCTCATCCTGAATAACCGTCGCTTCTGCCGGATGCCAGATACCATCCGTTCCGCAGACCTCAAAGCCGCCCTGCTGTCTGAGTTCAAGACCCCGTTCTGCATTCTCAAAATACAGCTGCAGACCATTTTCCGTCTGCAGGCAGTACTTGTACATCGGAGCGCAGGTGTTCTTGTCAGGGAGCTTGTAGACATGATGGAGTGCCTGCAGGTACAGTCTCCTTGCCGGCTCGCGCTTTTCGGTGGGATGGATATTGTTGTATTCGCCGCAGTCCGGAATGACCGCAAGTCCTGTGTTCCGCACGCTGCGGTACACCTTTGCCTGCGCCTCGCGGATTTTACACCAGCTGTAGGATTCGGGTGTGTTTGCGAAGATGAACATCGGCAGCTGCATGAGCAGGAAGGGGAGCTCCTCATCCTGGAAATCCTTCCGCCACTGTGCAATCAGGCAGCGAAGCATCGTCTCATAGCCCTCCGGACGGTGATCGTCCGATTCGCCCTGGTAGTAGAGTACACCGCGGAGTGTGTAGGGAATAATGCGGGAAACCATGGTGTCGTACAGACCATGCGGACGAAGAGGATTCTTCGGAGCATGGGGACCCGGATAGAGATTTTCACCGCAGCTTGCAATGACATCTTCCCACGGCGCATTGGGATGCTCTGCATAATAGGATGCCATTCTGTCATTCCACTTGCAGTGGTAATCAAGGTAGTCATCATATGCCTTGTTGGCTTCTTCGTCCGTCAGACCTTCCACGCCCTTGCGGTAATCCTCCAGATAGCACTTTCCGATTTCGGTGGAGCTGAGCATCTCTTCACTCATCCATGCACTTGCAGAGGTGCCGCCGTAATTGCAGCTGACAAGTCCGACTGTGACACCGAGCTTTTCAGAAAGCTGCTGCGCAAAGAAATAGCCGACCGCCGTCCAGTGCTGACAGGCTTCCGGACAGGGGAGCTGCCAGCAGGAGTTTGACTCTTCCTGATAAAACTGTTCATCAAAAAAACCGCGCTTGCAGACATGGTACAAACGCACATTGGCTGCCTTGCAGGAATCCAATGCTGGCTGCGGATCATGAGCGTCCTTGAGTGCAAGCTCCATATTGGACTGTCCGCCGCAGAGCCATACCTCACCGAGTGCAATATCCCGGAGTATAATACTGTCCTTACCATCGGAAATTTCCAGCTGCAGGGAATTCCTTGCCGAAAGGGGCGGCAGTGTGATATCCCATCTGCCGTTGCAGACAGGAGCAGAAGCACTGCATCCCATCAGCTTTGCGGTGACAATGGTTCCCTCCGTTCCGGTACCAAAGAGCCGGATCGGCTTTTCGCGCTGCAGAACGGCGTGGTCAGTGAAAATCGGTGCAATTGTCAGCATATTATGTCGTCCTTTCCAAGGTTTTCCTGCATCGAAGCGTCAAGCGCATGGGAAATCATTGCGAGTGAAACCGCAAGATCCTCGTTATGTACAATAATGTGTTCCGGCGTTTCCAGATGCGCTGTGGAGAAATTCCAGATTGCGAGAATACCGCCTTCAATCATGGCGTCGCAGACAGTCTGTGCCTGTTCGGGGCGTGTTGTGATAATGCCGATGCGGATGCCCTCAGCCCGGCAGTAATGCGGCAGATCCTGAATATGATAGATGGTTTTGCCGGAGGCGTCTATGCCGAGCTTGCTCGGGTCATTGTCGAAGGCTGCTGCAATATGCATACCGCACTCCTGGAAGCCAGTAAAGGACAGAAGTGCGCCCCCAAGGCGGCCGCATCCGACCAGAACTGCGTTTTTGGTGCTGTGATAGCCAAGAAAGCGTTCCAGATCTGCAATAAGTGTCTCAATATGGTAACCCGTTTTGGGTCTGCCGCCCTTCTGACTTGCAGAGGACAGATCCTTTCTGACCTGTACTTCGTTGAGTCCCAGTGCTGCGGCTACCGCTGTTGCGGAGATGTAATCCTTACCCGCCTGTACCTCGCGTTTGAGATAACTCAGGTAGAACGGCAGTCTTCGAAGAGTGGGCTTGGATACCGAGCGCATATCGGGTTCTTTTGCTTTCTGTGTCATTCTATTTTCCCCCCTACAGGATGTAAATCAGTATCTATTTATCATTATACTGCCTTTTTGAGGGTTTGTCAATGTTGTCATTGCAGAAAGCCCGCGTAAATACATTTTTTACCACTCATACACTCTCAGCTCGCAGTTCCCCATAAAGAAGTGCATGAAACGGTGGACAGTCATATCATAAAAATATGTATCTATCACACGGCAGATGCCGCCATGGCAGACAAGAAGGACATTTTCATCCGGGTAAAGCCTCCTGACATCGTCCAGAAGATTGTAGGTGCGCTGCACCACCTGAAAAACAGACTCGCCGCCGTCCGGCATTTTGACGCCGAATTCCGCCTTTGTTTCTGCAAAGCCTTTCGTATGCCGGCTCTTGCCCTCAAAGGAACCGTAGTCCCACTCGCGCAGCCGGTCGTCCGTCTGGACGGGAAGTCCCAGGGCGTCCGCTGCAATCCTTGCCGTCATCTGCGCACGCTGCAGAGGAGATGCGATGATACGGTCAATATCTCCTGCCTGCTTTGCTTTTTGAGCCATTTCCTGCGCCTGCCGGATGCCCTCTTCTGTCAACGCAATATCTGTAACGCCGCTGATACGGTCGTCCGCATTCCATTCTGTTTGTCCATGTCTTGTCACATATAATTTCATAGTTCCTCCCGATGATGTAACGGAGCGAAGCTCCGGATTGGCATATGCTATTGCAGCAGCCAGAAATAAATGATTCCATAAATAACCGATGCCGTGCAGCCGTACAGAATGACCGGCCCTGCAATGGTGAAGATTTTTGACCCAACGCCCAGAATCCATCCCTCCGATTTGGCTTCAATCGCGCAGGAGGAAATGGCGTTGGCAAAGCCTGTGATCGGTACCAGGGTTCCGGCACCTGCGTGCTTGGCAAGGCGTTCATAAACGCCGAATCCAGTCAGAACGGCACTGCAGAGAACCAGTGTGACCGATGTCCATGCGGAGGCTTCTGTCTGTGAAAGCTCCAGTCCCTTATAGAATTCCATCAGAAGCTGACCGACGGTACAGATCAGCCCCCCGACCAGGAATGCCATGGGAATGTTGCAGTAGCTCTTCGAATGCGGTGCATTCTGTTTTTGCATTTCTTCATAGTGCTGCGGTGTAATGTTCATGTGCTTCACCTCTTTCTGACTGCAGTATCCCCAAATCTGTCAGAATCATGCACGGAAAAGAGCTGATTTTCAAAAAATACTTGTCAGATGGCAAAAGCTGTGGTATGATGTAAGTATACCACTTTTTTTAGAAAACTGCAATGGATTTTCCAAAATAAGATGAAGTCTTGAATTTTTTCAAGCTTATTTCAAGCTATCTTTGGTATGCTGATATCATGGCAGAGCCATGCCCTGCCGAGTACATGAAGAGAAAGAACCCGAGAGGGAGGAAGAGCTATGAAGATTTTGGTAGTTGAGGATGAGGTAGCGCTGGCAGAAGCGCTCAGTGAAATCCTCAAGCGTAATAAGTATTCTGTCGATGCAGTGTATGATGGGGAGGATGGTCTGGAATATGCGATGACCGGTATCTACGACTGCATTATTCTGGACATCATGCTGCCGAAAATGAACGGCATTGATGTGCTGCACATTCTCAGAAGAAAGCATATTTCCACGCCCGTGCTGCTTCTGACAGCCAAATCCGAAATTGAGGATAAGATCAATGGTCTGGACAGCGGCGCGGATGATTTTCTCACCAAGCCCTTCGTAACAGGGGAGCTGCTTGCCCGTGTCCGTGCGCTGACTCGCCGCCGCGGTGAAGTTGTAACCGATCAGTTTACATTCGGCGATGTGGCACTCAATAAGAGTACCTTCAGTCTGAGCAAGGGCGGACAATTCGTCAAGCTCAGCCTGAAGGAGTACCAGATTATGGAGATGCTGATGGCGAATCCCAAGCAGCTTATCCCCAAGGAACGCTTTATTGAGAAAATCTGGGGATACGAGAGCGATGTGGAATATAACAATGTGGAGGTTTATATTTCCTTTCTTCGCAAAAAACTGGGCGTACTCGGTTCCAGTGTGACAATCAAAACAGCAAGAGGCGTAGGATATTTCCTGGAAGGCGGCGAATGATATGCGCTTTTTGAAGAAACCAAAGACGGATATGATTCTGTGGATGCAGATTCAGTTCGTTGTGGTGGCGATGTCCATTCTTGTGGGCGTCTTTCTTGTAATGCTCAGCTCCATCAATATGATTATGCAGACGGTCAGCCAGTCCCAGTCCCATGGGCTGCTTGTACAGATTGGTGAAAGCGACCGCTATAATTCGGTGGAAATGCAAGTGCCCCCGGAACTGCCTCCGGAGATTCCAACAGAGATGGCTCCCTCCGCCGAGCTCCCTGATCGTGTACTGACGGCGCAGCCAATGGCAAACTGGTGGGAAGAGGACGAGGAGGAAAACAATAACACAGAAGAAAATAATTGGGGAAACTGGTGGGAGGATGAGGAACGCCCTACGAAACCAGAGTGGGAAGAAACCGATGAAACCCGCCCGCCGCCGCCGTGGATGACGGAAACCACCCCCGTGCAGACGACTGTTGCACCGACCGATCCTCCAACGGAGCAGGTGACGGCTACACCTGCACCATCAACCCAGCCCCCGACTGCACCACCGACGGATCCGCCGGAAACAACCACTACAACGGAAACAAGCACCACCACGACAACAACGATAACAACGAATGCGACAACAACCACCACCACTGTCACTACACCGCCCCCTCCGCCTTCGGAGGATCGCGGTAACAAGTGGGAGGTTACCATTATGCTGGATCATTTCGCAATTATGGCGGATCATAATGGCGCCTATCTTGGAATTCGCAATACGGAGAATTATACGGATGAGCAGGCGCAGGTCATCATGGAACGCATTCTTCAAAAGGGAGAGTCCAGTGGAATGTATGGCTGGCTGCAGTATTATGTAACGGAAAAGCCCTACGGGACACTGATTGTCCTGACGGATAAAACCTCCGATCAGGGTCTCTTGAACAACCTGTTCCGGACAACGGTGATTGTCGGTGTGCTGATGCTGCTTGTACTGCTTGCAACGCTGTGCGTGCTGTCGAAGTGGATTACCCAGCCCGTCCGAGATGCCTTTGCAAGGCAGAAGCAGTTCGTCTCGGATGCTGGTCATGAGCTGAAGACGCCGCTGACGATTCTTTCGGCGAATGCGGATCTTCTGCAGGATGAGATTGGCGAAAACCGCTGGCTCGGTTATATGCAGGAGCAGACCAGCCGTATGAACCAGCTCGTTGGTGATTTGCTCAGTCTTGCAAGAATGGATAATGCAACACAGAAATTTGAAATGGCAGAGTTTGATCTGAGTACTGCCATCAATGCAACGGTACTTCCCTTCGAAGGGCAGGCATTTGAAATGCACAAAAACCTTGAAATGGATGTGCAGCCGAATCTCCGCTACTGCGGAAGCGAACAGCATATTCGTCAGCTTGCAGCCATTTTCCTTGATAATGCGATGAAATACTCTGATGAGAACGGCGTGATCAAGGTGACGCTCCTCCAGAGGGGCGAGGATCGCATCCTGGAATTCTACAACACTGGCTGCGAAATTTCCCAGTCGGAATCCGATAAGATTTTTGAACGATTCTACCGCGGTGACAAGGCGAGAAAGAATGCAGGCAAGAGCGGCTATGGTCTTGGACTTGCGATTGCCAAGGGCATTATGGATGTGCATAAGATCAAAATTCAAGTGACCTGCGAGCAGGGCAAATGGATTCGCTTCCTGCTGACCATGTAGCGCGGTGATCACGAAATAAGAAACAGAGAAAAGGAATGATGATGATGGAAACATTGTACGAAGCAATTTTGTCAAGACGAAGCGTCAAATCCTACACGGATGAGCAGGTTCCGCAGGAGCTTGTGGAAAAGGTCATTGAGGCAGGCCGCTATGCTCCCACCGGAATGAATGCGATGGCACCGATTTTCATTGCTGTGCAGAATCCGGAAGTGATTGCAAGACTGTCGAAGATGAATGCCGCTGTCATGGGCATGGACGGCGATCCGTTCTATGGGGCACCGACTGTGATTCTGGTGCTTGCCAACCGTGAGCGCAGTACGTGGCTGGAGGATGGCTCCCTTGCCATGGGGAATCTCATGCTGGCTGCACATTCCCTCGGACTCGGCAGCTGCTGGATTCACCGCTGCCGCCAGATGTTTGAGAGCGAGGAAGGCATTGAGCTGCTCGATGAATGGGGCATTACGGGCGATTATGCCGGTGTTGGCTGCTGCATTCTCGGCTATCAGAAGGATGCACCGAAGCCCAGAATCCCCAGAAGGGCTGGACAGGTTCATTTTGTAAAATAAACATTTAAGCCGCAGTTTCCGGAATATTTCGGAGACTGCGGTTTTTCATTGAAAATGGCGTAAAATAGAGAAAGCATCGTATGTTCATTATGTATGAAAACGCAGAAGGGCGCGGGAATGCTTTTATGGAGTATGTCGAGATTCCGGGCGTTTTCTTGACAAAACTGCGGTTTTGTGCTATGATGATACCCATGGGGAATGCCGGAAATTCGGTGATTTGCCCCCTTTTGGTATATGGGAATGGAAGATGGAATGGATGCGCCGACCGGCGCATTTTGGCAATATAATTGGAGAGAAATCTATGATCAAAACAATCAAAAAATATCGCTTTTTGCTGTCGAGACTGGTGAAACGCGATTTTATCCAGAAATACAAGAAAAACACCTTTGGTGTGATCTGGAGTGTTCTGAATCCGCTGTGCGAGTTTCTGATCCTGATGCTGGTATTCCAGTATATGTTCGGAAGGGATACACCGCATTTTACGATTTATCTGATGGTCGGTGTGTTGTTCTTTAATTTCTACAGCAATGCGACGACCCAGGGAATGCAGTCGCTGCTCAGTAACAGCGCGATTATGAACAAGATCAAGCTTCCGACTTGGCTGTTCCCATTGTCGAAGAACATCTCGGCAACAATCAATTTCCTGATTACCTGCGTGGTGCTGGTGATCTTTATGTTCATTGACAACATCACTTTTACTTGGAAGTTGGTGCTGCTGCTCTATCCGATTGTATTGATGTTCTTCTTCAATATGGGACTGAGCCTGATCCTTGCGAGCTTGTATGTGTTCTTTAAGGATACCTCCCATATTTATCATATTTTCAACCGCCTGCTGTACTTTCTCTGTGCGATTTTCTGGACAGCGGACAGATTTCCGGAGCGTCTGAGAGGTTTATTGAAGGTCAATCCTGTTTATGATTTCATTCTGTATGCACGAACAATTATCATTGATGCGCAGATTCCGGGGATGGATGTTCACCTGATTATGCTGGGCTATACAGTTCTGGTATTTGTGCTCGGTCTGATTGTGTACAACTGCAATAAGAATAAGTTTATTTTCTATCTGTAAGGAGGATGTACGATGGTTGAAGCTAAAAATGTATCCATCCGTTACCTTGCAGGTGATCTGTCGGATATCGGTTTCAAGGAATGGATGATCCAGAAGCTCAAGCATGAACGCAAGGTGGAAGGTTTCTGGGCAGTTAAGGATGTTTCCTTCAAGCTTGAAAAAGGCGATTTTATGGGGATCATCGGTGTGAATGGCGCCGGAAAATCCACGCTGCTCAAAAGTGTAACCGGCATTCTTCCGCCGAAGAAGGGCGAGATCATCACAAATGGCGATGTTGTTGCACTGCTTGAGCTTGGAACGGGCTTTGACGGCGACCTGAATCTGCGTGAGAATATTCTCACACGAGGTGCATTGCTCGGTCATACGCAGGAATTCATTGAAGAGAGAATGGACGAAATTCTGGAGTTTGCAGAGCTGACGGACTTCCAGTGGTATAAGTACAAGCAGCTGTCCTCCGGTATGAAGTCGCGTCTGGCATTTTCCATCTGCTGTATGGTCAATCCGGATATTCTGATTCTCGATGAGGTGCTTTCCGTCGGTGACGGCAGCTTCCGCCAGAAGAGCAGCGATAAGATGCTGGAGATCATTCAGGGCGGTGCAGTGACGCTGTTTGTCGGCCATAGTGTTGCAACAATGAAGAAGCTTGCCAATAAGATGCTCTGGCTTGATCACGGCAAGCAGATCGCCTTTGCACAGAATCGTGAGGAAACACTGGATCTGCTTGAAAAGTATGAGCGCTTTTTGAAGGCAAGGGCGAAGGATCCTAAGGCGGAGCCCGATCTGTCCCCCATTGCAAGACCTGCCGGTAAAAGTCCTGCAGCCAGAAAAGTGACTTCAGCTGATCTTGAAAAGGTCAAGCAGGATGCTCGTGTCAAGGAAATACGATACCGTAAATATATTGATTTCATGGCGGGGCTGATCGATTATCCGGAGAGAATCGATCATATGCGCTCGTATATCAAGGAGCATGGGATCAAAAACATTGCACTCTATGGAGAAACCCTTATCACCCGTACCCTTATTTCCATGATGGAAAAGGAAGGGGTAACGGTGGACTATGTGATTGAAAACCGCAAGAATAGTGATTGCTGTGAGACGATTTATCCTCGGGATCTTGAGAAGATTCCGGAAACTGGTCTGATCCTGATCATGGATATGAGTCACACGGAGCAGATACGAAAACGAATCGAAGGAATGACGGACATCCCCTGCTGTAGTGTGGAGGAGTTGTTTTCGTAAATCAACCAAAGCTTCATTTTTTATATCATGGAAGAAATGGAAGCTTTACATTCAGCAAAAAACACCGCAGGTAAAGTCCGGAAAATCCGGAAATCTGCGGTGTTTTTGTTGTTTGTTCATGATAAAGATGCTCACATTGCCCGAAAAGCACATACAAACGGCAGGACGGTTTGTGAAGCTTGTCAAGGTTGCCTGAAATTCCTTGACACAGCCTTTTTTTTGTGTTATGATTGGTTTGGGACAATAAGAAATTCTGACGAAATTATCGAATAGGAGGGATGGATTTGGTATTTGATGTCATGCTGCTTCCCGGACCGGAAGAGTGCACAGAGCTGTATTTTCATAGTACAGAATCCGGTGCAGTGCAGTGCAGTGACGGTGTTTTGCTCCTGATGAGCGGAACGCAAATTTCCTTTGATGCGTACTACAATCTTTTCCCTGCTAAGGTCTATCGTGATTATACAGTATGTACTTCACCGACCCTGCATATAATGCTGCAGGGAAGCGGACGGCTTTCCCTTATCGCCTGCGATGGAGAGGGAAGGGTGCTTGCAGAAGAAACAGCGGATTTTGCATTTGCCTCACCGCAGCTTCATCTGTTCAGTCCGTCCCTGCCCGAGCAGACTGTTGCAGTGTACTGGCGTCTTGCTGCGGAATCAGATTGCGTGGTGCAAAGTGCATACCTTTCTTTTGCAGAAAAGCCGGAGCGCGAAATCACACTCGCTGTGGGTATCTGTACCTACCGGCGTGAGGAATTTGTAAAGCGCAATGCTGCGAAAATTGTGTCGTTTTTTGGGGAAACGGAAAGAAATTCCCATCACCTGTTCATTTCTGACAATGGCGGAACACTTGTCGGCGTACTTCCGGATTCGCCGTATCTGACTGCCGTACAGAACCCCAATACCGGCGGTTCTGGCGGTTTTGCCCGTGTCATGCAAGAGGCAATGCAGAGCCGCACAAAGTTTACACATCTTCTTCTGATGGATGATGATGTCGATTTCCGGCCGGAAATCTTTGAAAGACTGCTGTTTTTCTTAAGCCATCTGCGTGAAGACAATGCTCATGTGACCGTGGGCGGTGCGATGTGTCTCCTGGATACTCCGTGGATGCAGTTTGAGGCAGGCGCAAAATTTCTGACCGGCGGACAATTGCAGGGACTGATGCAGCATCTTGACCTGCGTGATGCAGGAAATTGTATCCGAAATGCCGCTGCACCGCAGGAAGCAGACTACAATTCATGGTGGTGCTGCTGTATGTCCATGGCAAAAATTCGTGAAGCGGGACTGCCCATGCCGTTTTTCTTCAAGATGGATGATGTGGAATATGCCCTGCGTCTGGGTGTACCGGTGGTTTGTCTGCCAGGAGTCTGTGTGGCACATGAGGACTTTGTGAAAAAATACAATCCGGCTCTTGAATATTATATCACCAGAAATACCCTGATCACCGCTGCGCTGCATGACCGGCTGGGCGGAAGAACAACCATGATCCGGAATATGATTTCCGCAGTGCTGCGGAATGTTCTGCTTCAGCGTTATGAAACGGCGAAGCTGATTCTGCGTGCATATGAGGATTATCTGAAAGGTGCGGATTTCCTGAAAAATACGGATGCGTCCGTACTGCATCAGGAAATTCTTAGATGTGCACCGCATTGTGAAGCTGCACCGGAGGGCACACAGCTGGATGCACCGGCAGCAGTTCCGAAAATACTCCGGCTGCTGACATTTGGCGGAATACTCCTGCCCTGCAACCGGGATTCTGCTGTTGTGGATGCCTTTTATGCCAGTTCAGCAGAAAGCTTCCGTGTTCGCGAACTCCTGCATTATTATCCGATGACGGGGATGGGGTATAGGACGAGGGTGAAGCGGAGCGTTGCATTGAAATTGCTGTGCAGGACATTGTCTTTATCCATGAAAATGCTTTGTACAGGTCGATATGCAGCAGAAGATCTTCGGGCACATTCTAAAGTGCTTGTTGATCTTCCATTCTGGAAAAATGTCAACAAGCTTATGTGAGGAAATTTCTCCTTTTCTTTTGGCTGATTCCTTGCAATGACACAGAATTTGTGGTATAATAAAATATGAATAACATTTCGGTTTCAGCGCCAGAAGTTTTGCTGAAAGCTGGAGTTTCTATAGAGCCAACCTTGAGTATCCTGTATATTCTGGAATGCAGGGTGCCTTTGGAAAGGATTTTTATTTTGAAAAGATTATCATTGATCCGAAATAAGGTGCAGTATCAGCCTGTCAGTGATGCCGCAACGGAGGCGGTATCCGTTACGATACCGCAGCTTCCTGAACAAAAT
>JAZQAA010000265.1:0-5423 GCA_045544975.1 Oscillospiraceae bacterium
CCACCGACCCCATGCGTGACATCGACATCATCGATCTGGAGCTGATCATGGCCGACGTGGAGATGGTGGACCGCCGCATTGACAAGGCCTGCAATGTCCACAAATTCGAGTGTTGCCGGTGTGAACTTGTCCGGGTCGTACATCTTTGCGAGTTCATCGAGTCTGGGATCCGGAACGGCTACCACACCCACATTCTTTTCGATGGTGCAGAACGGGTAATTTGCAGACTGTGCGCCCGCATTTGTCAGTGCATTAAAAAGTGTACTCTTTCCGACATTCGGAAGTCCTACCATACCAAGTTTCATACTATCCTACTCCTTTGATCTTTATTCCTGTGTATTGTGCTGATCGTTGATATCCGCGATAATGGAACTGCTGTGCATTGTCAGCTGACCATTCTTTGAGCCTGCTTCATGGGGCTTTGCCGCCATAATATACGCCTTGAGCTTGGTGTGATCCAGCACAATATTACCGCTTCCCTTTGCATCGCCGATACCGGTGATTTCACCGCCCTCGGCATTGACCTCAACGAGACAGTTGCGTGCAATGACATCGACCTTGCCGCCGATGGCACCGATACAGGTACCGAAATTGGTACGCATATGGAAGCGGATCTTGCTGTCGGATACCTGCACTTCGCCGGTTCCCTGATTCAGCACACCGATGCCGACTACGCGGCTGCCGCCGCCGGTGAAAGTAACATTGGTTTTGCAGTCGATCTGCGTTTCACCGGAAAGACTGCCCATACCCACGGAACTGATACCGTTGACATTGAGGTCAAGTGTTGCGCCGGGATTTGCATAAATGAGGGACAATCCATCCGCACAGCCAATACCGATTGCGTTGGGAGAGCCAACATCCACATGGATGCTGCCGGTTTCGAGGCAGATTTCGGAATCATCCGGATTGGTACCGCCGCCGATGCCAACGCTGCGGTCACTGTTGCAGATGATTTCCACATTGCCCTCGGAATTAAGCGTAATACAGCCATAGCTGCTGTCACAGTCACCGCCGATGCCATAGCCGATCTTTGCATAGCAGTCGATCTTGAGATCGCCGCTGCCCTTGAGGTGGAAGAAGGAACCCTGCGGCACGCGGATGCCGAGGTAATTGAGGGAATTGCTGCCTTCCACAAACATGGTCAGCTGTGCATAGCTGCCGATGGTGATACAGGGCTTTTCGTTGCTGACAAGATGCACATTGCGCAGTGTCAGCTCGCAGCTGTGGTTTTCCATGATGGTGATATGTACCGGAACTGTTTTCTCCGGATCGCCGATAATGGTGAGATTATGGCGGTAAATATGCAGATCCGTATAATTCTGCAAGGCGAGATCCACAAGGTCGATCACCTCGTCGTTATGGACATTGTAGATCTTCTTCTGACCGGTGGCGTTGGCAAACTCCAGATTTGTGGTGATGATGCTGTCGCGCACTTCCTTGGAGATTTCCTCAAGCAGGAAGGGCATCGGACGGGAGGTGAAATGGCCTTGAATCAGATCCACGCCGAGACGGATGACCGTACTCATATCCGCTTCCGTCTCCACGCCCTCGGCAAGCACAGTGATCTGGTTGTCGTGGGCAAATTCAATGACATTTGAAACGAGCTGCTGCTTTTTCTGATCCTTACAGATATCCTGAATCAGGCAGCGGTCGATTTTGATATAATTCGGGGTATTCTGCAAGAGCGTCATGGTATTGGCATAGCCGGTACCGTAGTCATCGATGGCAATCTGCGCATTCACTGCAGCGCAGCGCTGGCGCAGACGATAGAGATCCTCCACCTTCACATCGGACTGCTCGATGATCTCAATGACCGCCTTTTCAAGCAGGGTCTCATAGATCAGCAGGAATTCGTTATAGTCACTGTCCGTGAGCAGGTGGGTGGGGATGCAGTTGATGAAGAGCTTGCGCTCTGCAAACGCATTTTGATGCTCACTGAGGAAACGCATACAATGGTGCATGGTTGCATATTCCAGTTCATAGAGGCGATCGTATTTCAACCCAAGCTCCAGCATTCTGGTCGGTTCGAAATGCTCCGTACGCATGAGTGCCTCGTAGGCAACAACGGAACCATTATGCGCATCCACAATCGGCTGGAAATGATAAGAAATCTTGTCCTCACGGAGAATGCTGTCGAAGAGCTGCTCCTCGCGGTATTCATCCTTGCGGCGCTCATAGTCCTCCAGAGAGAAACGGGTGATGGGATTCTTGCTGTCATGCTTGGTTTCAAACAGTGCAAATTCCGCATAGGGCAGGAGCTTATTGAGGGAATCGCCCTCCTCCGGATACACTGCCATACCAATATGGAGATCCAGACTGATGCGGTCAACGGTCTGGACATTCTGACCAAAATCATCGGAAATGGTGCATCCTGCAATCGCCGAACGCATCTGGTCGAGCAGCATCCGGACGCTCTGTTCATCCATGTCGATGAAGCAGACATAGAAATTCTGGAATGCCTTTGTCGAGAACAGCACCTGCTCGCTTGCAAAGCGATTGAGCACCTCTGCAACGGAGGACATACAGTAATTGCTGCTGGCTGTCTGGACGAAATCGGCGATCTTATCAAGACCGGCTACATGGAGTGCCGCAAAATAAACCTTTTCCGCTCCCTGCAGTCTGCGCTGAATGAGGTTGGAGAATACCGGGAAGCGAAGCATACTGGTGACAGGATCATAGTCCTGCTGTCCTGCGTCCGCGCCCTGACGGGACATCCGGCGAGTCACCTCTTCCACAAAACCAAGTTCCTCCTCATCCTGGGAATTCAGGATGACCTTGAGGTAACGCTTTTCAGCGCCGGAGCGGAAGAGATAGAGATTCTGTTCATCCTCAACCGGCTCATCCGTCAGTCTCTGGATCAGACTGCGGTAAGCGTCACGGGGAAGGGTCTTTGCGACGCCAAGGATACGCTGTGCATTATCATCAAAATAAGCAGACTGGACGGCTTCCTTATAAGTAAAGGCACCGATGGCAGGGAAGGTATCAATGAAGAGCTTCCAGTCATCCGAAAGGGAGACATGGTTCTGCCGATTGAATTGAAAAATACTCATAAGCTGACCTCTCTATGGATTGATGTCGGGAAATGGGTTATCGAAACAATCTCGCATACGCCGTGCAAAGCGCATACATTCTCATTCTCTATTATACCGTATCGGGGGGAGGTTTGTCAATTGTTTTTTAGGAAAAACCGGAGGGGAATTGCTTCTGTACTCTATGTGCCTATGGGTCTGTAAAACTGCCCCACAGCTAACGCAAACTGTCTGCATGGCAGTGCACAGCGATGCAGGTATTGTCATTCTATGGATGACTTCTGCAATCAACTGAAGCCGGCTCCGCCGGCGGTCTCCAAATTGCACTCAGCTTTGCGCCCTTGCCGCAAGGCAAAGGTGCATTGCGGTCAAGCGATCCAAAGGCATATCCTCTTAAGAATCCTCGCCAGCGGGGGCTCCCCGCCCGGCTGTCTCTAAAGTAAAACAAGCGTTACGCCCTTCGCCGATAGGCGTTGGGCGTATGCGGTCAGACGATCCAGAGACAAACCCTCCTAAGTATCCTTGTCAGCTCGGACTCCGCGCCCCGCCGCATACTCTGTCCATTTGGGGCATATACATTAGCAACAGTGCAAAACGAGGAGGTTATTTATGGAACTGAAAACCAGATCAGCAACGATTACCACTATGGAATCCCTTCCGCCCATCCTGCAGGAGCAGGGCGTGGAGCTGGATTATGTCCTGCCGGATTATTATCCCGATGTCTGCAAGCTTGTCAAATGCCTGATTACGCCGACCATTGTCAGTAAGAATCTCAACGGCAGCAGACTCAGCTATGAGCTTCGCGCGGATATCCGCATTCTCTACTGCGGCGAAGGGAACCATATTCTGCAATGCGTCACACAGACCATGCACTTTTCACGCAGTGCAGAGCTGCCAGCCGGAGAAAACCTGTCCGTGCAGCTGCGGGCTGTAACCGATTATGTCAACTGCCGAGCTGTCAGCAGCCGCCGGCTCGATGTCCGCGGTGCGGTGACCATCCATATCCGTCCCTGTGCGGAATGCCAGGAGGAAGTACTATCCGATGTTCCGGAAAAATCCATGCAGCTTTGCCGGATTCCCGTCACCTATCCGCAGGAAAGAATGCAGGCGGAGAAAATGCTCATCCTCTCCGAAGAGCTTGAGCTTGGAAGCACCAAGCCCCCCGTACTCCACATCGTCCGCTGTGAAGCGCGTCCTGTGGAGCAGTCACAGAAAATCGTCTCCGGTAAGCTCATGGTGCAGGGAAGCCTGCAGGTTTCCCTGCTCTATGCGTGCGAAAAGGATGGGGACGGCAGCCTGGAGCCGATGCAGTTCCGGATTCCCTACAGCCAGGTGCTGGAGCTGGATGCGGTCACGGAGGAGGATCACTGCAATGTGACTGTCCATGTCATTGCCTGCGATCTCAAGCCGGTTGCGGATGCAGGCGGCGAGGTGCGCGTGCTTCGCTGCGAGGCAGAGCTGCACCTGGAGGCTTCCGCGCTGCGCATGGCAACGGAATCCCTGATCTGCGATGCCTTCTCGACATCCCATCCATGCATCTGCACGCCGGCAGAGCTGTCCTGTGCCGGTGCGCCCCTGCCGTTTTCGCAGGTATTTCCCTGCGACACGATGTTCCCGTGCGAGGACGGCGTTCCGGAATGCGTTTATGCAGCGTGGTGCGATGTGAAGAATCTTTCTTCCAAACCGGAAGAGGGGCAGCTCGTTCTCAGCGGAATGCTCCAGTACAATGTCCTGCTCCGCGAAAGCGGCGGAATGCCAAGACTTATGGAAAAGGAAGAGCCCTTTGAGCATATCGTTCCCATGGAGGGGCTTGGCAAAGAGGATTGTCTGTGCATCCACGCGCACACGGACAACTGCTCCTATACGCTGACCGGACAGGGAGAAATTGCCGTCAAGGCAGAGCTTTGTGCGGAAGGAACCATCCGGCACAGCCGGAAAATCCAGGTGCTTCGGGAAATTACAGTGCAGGATGAGATTTCCCATCCAGGGAATTACGCGCTCAAGCTCTATTTCGGCAGGGCACAGGAGAAGATCTGGGATATTGCCAAGCGCTGTCACACAAGCGTTGAGGCAATCATGGAGGAAAATGATCTGACTGGGGAAACACTGACGGAGGATGGAATGCTCCTGATCCCCATTGTGCATTAACATCGGAACTACGGAGGCAGATATGAAAGATATTTACAGCGACATTGCCCTGCGCACGGGCGGTGATATTTACATCGGCGTGGTCGGACCTGTGCGCACAGGAAAATCCACGCTCATCAAGCGCTTCATGGAAACGCTTGTCATCCCGAACATCGAGAGCGGCTACAAGAAGGAACGCGCTGTGGATGAGCTGCCGCAGTCCGCTGCCGGCAAGACCATCATGACAACCGAGCCGAAATTCATCCC
>JAZQAA010000266.1:0-4422 GCA_045544975.1 Oscillospiraceae bacterium
ACCGCTTGGCCTCCGACTTTAGTCAGCTTTTCCATTAGCATTGTAATGTACATCCATTTCATAGCTGCCTTTAGTGGTCTTTTTTATTACATGGGCAATTGTGTTTGGTTCTCCCAACATCCATTCTGAACCTGGTGGAGGAACCCACTCACCCCCATAAGCACTTCCGCCGCCCTTGCAGACATACCCTGTTTTAACTATCCTACCATATGCAGGCGGTTTTGTCAAGACAGGGTGTGTGTGTTTTATCAATTCCGTAGGAACAATATCATCCTCCATATGCTTCCATGAACTCAGATCATAGTCTACGAAGATAATATTTCCCTCCATCTCAGGAAACGGCTCGCTGTAGCAGATCACATACTCCGGTTCTATACGGCGGAGCAGCTCACGATAGCCTTTCATAAATAGCTCCTTCTGGTCTGCATGATTTCCATGCGCATGGAACATATAGGTGGAAACTGCCACGACAGAACCTTTTTCGATGCCCGCAAAGCAGAAATCATAACTTTCCTCCGTTCCCCAGCTGACAGTTGGGACAACACGGAGTCCTTGCTCTGCCAGATATGCACCGCACCAACGATTACGAAATGTGTTGTAAAGCTGAATTGCCGACGGCATTTCCGTATACATACTATAATCCGGTGTGAGTACAGCATGATAGGGGCGGAGCAGTTCCACAAAGGGGGTAGGGTTATCCCAGATTTTCTCGAACTTGTAGTCATACAAAAAGAAATGCACCATGCGGTTCCTATGCCCAGCCTCATCACGCTTGACCTGATCAAATCCAATCAACCGCAGATTTTTCAGTTCCTCATGTGAAAAAAGCGGCTTAGGAATAATGGGGATTCCAAACACATCAGCTTGACCAGAAAACTGATTACGCAGGAACAATGGGTTTGTGCGATACAAAAAATTTTCAAGTGTCATAAAAATGCCTCCTCTAAAATGATGAGAAAAAATCCTCTCATCTTTGGTTTCAAAGAAAGCAAAAGTTGTACATAGATGTGCAACTTTATCGAGAAATTTACAAATCCATAATAAAATTCCGCAGAAACACAATTAAAAGCAGTACCGCAATGGATGCGGTACTGCTCTGTCTTCTGTATGACTCCACTTCCATCAAGGGAGAGTTCTTTTTTACTTCACTGCATCAAACGCCTGTGTCAGATCCTCGATAATATCCTGTACATTGTCAAGACCAACGGAAAGGCGGATCAGACCTGCATCAATTCCAGCTGCAACGAGCTGTTCATCCGTGAGCTGACGGTGCGTCATGCTTGCCGGATGCAGCACACAGGTGCGGATATCAGCCACGTGCACCTCGCGGCAGGCAAGCTTGAGTGCATCCATGAAGGCAGCTGCCTTTTCTCTTCCGCCCTTAATGGAGAAGGAAATGACACCGCTGCAGCCGTCGGGCAGGTACTTCTGTGCGCGCTCATAGAAGCGGTCGCCGGACAGTCCCGGATAAGTGATGGACGCAACCTCTTCACGGGTCTGGAGGAACTTCGCAACTTCCATTGCATTCTTGCAGTAACGCTCCATTCTGACAGCGAGGGTTTCCAGTCCCATATTCAGCAGGAATGCGGAATTCGCAGCCGGATAGCAGCCGAAGTCACGCATGAGCTGCATTCTTGCCTTGATGATGTATGCCATATTGCCGAATTCTCTGGTATAGACAACGCCATGATAGCTCTCATCGGGTTCTGTGAACTCGGGGAAATTGCCGTTTGCCCAGTCGAACTTACCGCCGTCCACGATCACGCCGCCGCCCTGAACGGCATGGCCGTCCATGTACTTGGTGGTGGAATGAATCACGATATCTGCGCCATGCTCAATGGGGCGGCAGAGAATCGGTGTCGGGAAGGTATTGTCCACGATGAGCGGAATTTTGTGGCTGTGTGCAAAATTCGCAAAGCGTTCGATATCGAATACATTCAGTGCAGGATTCGCAAGGGTTTCGCCGAAAACAAGGCGTGTGTTCGGCTTGATGGCAGCCTCCAGCTCTTCTTCGGTTGCCTCGGGATCCACGAAAATACACTCAATGCCGAAGCGCTTGAGGGTAACTGCGAAGAGATTCACGGTACCGCCGTAGATGGCACTGACAGCAATAAAGCTGTCGCCAGCCTTACAGAGGTTCAGCACGGACAGGAGGGATGCCGCCTGACCGCTGGAGGTGCACATTGCACCGACGCCGCCTTCGAGGGCAGCGATTTTCTTCTCCACTGCGTCCACGGTGGGGTTGGAGAAACGAGAATACATATGCTCGGTGGGCATATTAAACAAATCAGCAATATGCTGGGTAGAATCAAAGACATAGGTTGTACTCTGTACAATCGGCAGTGCACCGGGGCCGCCGTTTTCGGGGGTATAGCCTGCGCGCAGGCATTTGGTTTCCATTCTCATAATGATAGCTTCCTTTCGATTGGAATTCGCCGGATCGGAGAAGGATCCGGATTGTTTTTATTATAGCATATTTCATGGGAGATTGCAAGATGGGGAGAAAAGTTTTTTAGAAACTGCCGACGCGATCCAGGAAAAACAGCTTTGCGCCCTTCGCCGATAGGCGTTGGGTGCATTGCGGTTAAACGATCCAGAGGCGCATCCTCCTAAGTATCCTTGTCAGCGCGGACTCCGCGCGGCTCCGCCGGCGGTCTCTAAAGTCAAAACAGCTATATGCCCTTCGCCAAACGGCGTTGGGCATATGCGGTCAGACGATCCAACGGCGTACCCTCCTAAGTATCCTTGTCAGCGCGGACTCCGCGCTTTTTGCTTGCATTTTAGGGAAAGCTATGTTACAATAGAGATATATCTATTTTTTGAGTGGTACTACGATAAAGGGGGAATTACAATGCGATATAAAAAATCCATGGCTCTCTGCCTTGCACTGACATTTCTTGGCATGACAAGCTGCAAAGAGAAAGGACCGAAGGAATACGAAGAACCGCTTGCGGATTTCTTTGCCGCGCTCTCCGATCAGGACGAGGATGATCTTCTGGATATTATGGGCAAGCAATGCTACCTTGACAGCGTTGCTGCCATCTATGATGAGGATCCCGACTACTACCGCGCCATTGGCTACGAGGACGCCCGTACAATGGCGGATACGGTACTTGAAACCTGGGTGCAGGAGAACACGGAAGGCCTTGCGCCTTTCACCTATACCTTCCGCTCTGACGAGCAGTTCGACAAGAGCCGCTTCTCCGAAGTTGAGTCTCTTCTGCCTGTGACGCAGAAATTTGATCTGGATGCCGCCTACCGCGTATGGCTGGATTTTCAGTGTGAGGATCGTATGACAAGGAATTTCCTTGAAAACAATTTCAGTGCGCTCTATGTAGTGTATGCGGATGAGGAGTGGAGCGTTGTCCATCCGGGCTTTACCATTGATGACAGACCGTGGTGCAAGCCTGCATATGTGTACCTGACAGCGATCCGAGAGAATGATTTTGAAAGCTTCTACGAGGACGAGAGTATGGAGCTGTATTATGACATTTATGAAGCTACGCTCAAGCAGTTTGCCAATGAATTCATCAAGCTCGGCTACTATGACAGCCACAGAGAAGTGATGCAGGAGCTTGGATATGACAGTATTGAGGACTATCTCTATGAAACGGAGAAGGAATATTTTGAGCTTTCCCATGAAGCCTACGGCAATTTTGAATTCCGCTTCAAGGATCCGAAGGAACTGACGGAGGAAGAAATTGACGACCTTCTGGAGGAAGTCGGTGCACAGGATATGCATCTGAAGCTGCAGAAGGTGTATAAAATTCCTGTGGAGCTTCCGCGAAGCATGGGCTCGGAGGTGTCTGTGATTTCGCCGCCCGATACCATTTTTGTCGGATTGATTGACGAGGAATGGCGTTTGCTGCATACTGAAACACGCGGAGACTGACAGAAAGGATGATTCCTAATGAAACGAACAAAGCAATTGACCGCCGCACTGCTTGCGCTGAGTACGGTGTTTTCCCTCACTGGATGCGGTGAAAAGCAGCCGTACAAGGAACGGCTTGCGGAGTACCTGTCCGCCTTTGAAAACAAGGATGCGGATGATCTTCTGGAACTCATGAACGAGGATGCGTTCTTTGACGGCATGGAGAAGGTTTTCGAGGATGACGAAGATTTCTACGCCTGCCTTGGCTACGACGACGCGGAGGATTTTGCGGAAGTGAGTCTTGAAAACTGGCTGGATTCCCTGTGCGAGGGAGAGGATTTTGAGAGCTTCACCTACACAGTGGAGAATTCCGAGAAGGTGGAGCCTGAGAGCGTAAAGCTCCCCGATCACCAGAAGATCGACATCACAAAAGCTTACCGCGTTTCCCTTGCATTTGAATGCGAGGATGCTATGACGCTCGAATTTTTAGAGGACAATCTCTCCGAGCTCTACGCTGTGCAGGCAGAGGATGAGGAGTGGTATTTTGTCAA
>JAZQAA010000267.1:0-4532 GCA_045544975.1 Oscillospiraceae bacterium
CAACTCCTTGGCTCACAGAACGACATGGCTACGATCCGACTTATGAGTTTCTTTGCAATCTTCATCTTCTTCCATCTCCTCATCAATATCTGTCCGGCGTGCTGCAAAATACACGCCTTGAGTATATTATACAGAACATTCTACAGATTGTCAATATATTTTCTCGCCACAGCGCAAATTTTTGGTATATTTGACAAAGTACACCCCTTATGATATAATAGAGACAAATCAAGTTCCAATCCATGTAAAGGAGTTATTATGGAAACACTGAAAGCTGAAAATTTAGTCAAAACCTTTCCGATCAGTGAAAAGCAGCGCAAGTCCCTTGGCATCAAGGACAAGCGGAAAACCGCTGTGAACGGCGTGAGCTTCACTGCAAAATCCGGCGAGGTACTGGGACTTCTCGGCCCGAACGGTGCCGGCAAGACCACCACCATGCGAATGCTCACCACACTGATTTCGCCGGACAGCGGCGAGATTTATTATAATGACAAAAGCGTGAGGGAGAACCCCACCGCCATCCGGCAGGAATTTGCGTTCCTGACGGCGGATCTCAAGCTTGATATGAAGTCCACGGCAAACCAGATGTTTGATTTTTTTGCACAGCTCTACCATATTGAGGAATCCGTTGCAAAGGCGCGGAAGGCTGAGCTTTTTGAAACCTTCGGCATCGGAGCGTTTGCCGATACCATGATCCGGAAATTATCGCAGGGACAGCGGCAGAAGGTGTCGCTTGCCATTTCCGTGATTCACGATCCGCGCTTCATCATCTTTGATGAGCCGACCAACGGACTCGATATCATCTCCGCAAGAGATGTCCGTGATTTCATTCTTGACATGAAGGCAAAGGGCAAATGCGTGATCATCTCCACCCATCTCTTTGACCTTGTGGAACGCGTCTGCGACCGCGCCGCCATGATCATTGACGGACGCATTGTACTCGATGATACCATCGCCAATCTGACGAAGGATCAATCGCTTGAGGATGCCTTCTATGACATCTACACCCAGTTCCATAAGGAGGCGTAAGATGAAAGAAATACTGACGATTGCGAAAAAGGAGCTGCGCGGCTGCTTCAGTGACAAGGCAATTCTTGCACAGATCATCGTACTGCCGTTTCTGATTGTATTCGGCTATGCCCTTCTGATGACAACCATCGGAAACACCCCTGAAACGGAGACGACGGAAGTCAATGCGTATTACATGAATACGCCGGCTGACATGGAATCAGTCCTGAAGGAGATCGGACTGAAGCCGGCTGAAAACGCGGATACCGAACACTACCTTGAGCAGATTGCTGCCAAGGAATGCGATCTTCTGGTGGTCTTTCCGGAGGATTTCGCCATTGCAGAGCTTGGCGCAGAAATGCTCTCCGATATTCAGGTCTATCACAATTCCTCGAATATGGATTCTCTGATGCTGTACAATCAGGTGACGGAGGTGCTTGATCTGTTCCAGCCGAGTGTGTTCACAGTCAACGCAGCGCCGGACATCACCTATGATCTTGGCGATGAGGATTATATGAACAAAAAGATGCTCGGCTTCATTCTGCCGATGATGATTCTCATGTCCGTATTCATGGTTTGCATGAATCTTGCGGCGGAATCCATTGCCGGCGACAAGGAACGCGGATTCCTGAACACCCTTCTGATCACGCCTGTCAAGCGCAGTCGGGTTGCTGCCGGAAAATCCCTGTGTATTTTCATCACCGCCATCATCGGCGGTCTGTCCTCGTTTGGCGGCATGGCAGTTTCACTGCCAAGGCTTGCGGATTCCCTGGATATGGGGGATATTTCCTACAGCCTGCCGGACTATCTGCTGCTCTTTATTCTGACAATCACAGCTGTCTTTGCACTGGCAGGCATTTTGCTCATTATCTCCACGCTTGCAAAGGATGTCAAGCAGGCAACGAACATTGCACCGTTTTTCATGATTGTCCTGATGGTAGCCGGAATGCTCACGATGGTGGACGGCTTCAGCAGTGCCATTGAGGAGCTGGGAATGGTCAATGCACTGATTCCTGCATGGAATTCGATGCTGCTCATGCAGAAGGTCATCCTGATGGATTATGATGCGATTTCTGTACTGATTGCCTGCGCGGTCAATCTGGCATTTACGGCGATTGCTGTAGGAATTGTGGGCAGGTTCTTTGAAAACGAGAAGATTCTGAATGGTTAACAAAAAACCGGCTGGAGCCTTTTGCTTCCAGCCGGTTTGTCTTATAATGCAATTTCCAGTCCCACCGGACAATGGTCGCTGCCCATCACTTCGGGGAAAATTTTTGCGTCCACAATCTTATCCGCAATGCGGTTGGATACGAGGAAATAGTCAATTCTCCATCCCACATTCCGCTCGCGGGATTTGAACATATACGACCACCAGGAATACGCATCCTTCTGGTCGGGATACAGAAAACGGAAGGTGTCCGTAAAGCCGGCATCGAGCAGCTCTCCGAATTTTCCGCGCTCCTCATCGGAGAAGCCGGCATTGCCGACATTGGACTTCGGGTTCTTGAGGTCAATCTCCTTGTGCGCGACATTCAGATCACCGCAGACGATGACGGGCTTCTTTTTATCCAGCTCCATGAGGAAGGCACGCAGATCGTCCTCCCACTGCATCCGGTAATCAATTCTTGCAAGCTCCCGCTGCGCATTCGGTACATAGAGGTTCACAAGGTAGAATTGTTCATACTCGCAGATGATGGCTCTGCCCTCGTCCGTGTGACCATCGAAATTGAAGGTCACGGACAGCGGCTCCTGCTTTGTGAACACCGCCGTTCCGGAATAGCCCTTTTTCACAGCGCTGTTGAAATACTGCGTGTAGCCGTCAAAACTCGTTGTCACCTGCTCCGGCTGCATCTTCGTCTCCTGAATGCAGAAAATATCCGCATCGAAGTTCCGGAAGCTCTCTTCAAAGCCCTTGCCAAGACACGCCCGAAAGCCGTTGACATTCCATGAGATCAGTTTCATTGGTCCTCCATTTGCGGCAGAATGCTTTCTTCAATCACTTGCACCGTTACATGATTTGTGGATACCATATACAGCAGTCTGCCAGTGCTGTCTGTCACAGAAACTGTCGTGGGATTCCACTGAATCTTTACATTTTCAAACTGCAATTCTGCAATATATGTGCCATCCTTATCAATGACGATCAGTTTGTAATTTCCCATAGCTGTGCCTCCTTAAGCTAATCTGTCCATTTTCTTGCCGATTTCCGCAATATTCTGCTCCACGCCAAGGCTTGCAATCAGCGAGGTAAGTACGATATCCTTCGCGTCCGTGAAGGATATCTCATGCTCCTGCGCAAAATTCTTGACGATCCAGTAAAGATCCTCCGCATTGGCGGTGATGATCTTCGTGTCAAATCGTTCTAAATACCGCATGATTTTTTAACTTTCGAGGAATGCAGCGAACGCCCTGTAAGCGGCATAGACATCGGTCTTTGCTACCAGCTCATAGGGAGCGTGCATGGAAAGCACCGGAACACCCACATCAATGGTATCAATGTTGAGGTTTGCGATATACGCAGCCACGGTACCGCCGCCGCCCATGTCCACCTTGCCAAGCTCGCCGGTCTGCCAGATGACGCCGTTTTCGTCGAGCATTCTGCGGATCGTGCCGACAAATTCAGCGGATGCATCGGATGTGCCGGACTTGCCGCGCGCGCCTGTGAACTTCGTCACGCATACGCCGTGGTTGAAGTACGCGCAGTTGTTTCTCTCCAGTACATCGGAGAAGGTCGGGTCGTAGGCAGCATTCACATCGGCGGACAGGCATTGGGATGCGGACATCACCGCTCTGCCGTTTACGCCAAAGCATTCAGCGAGGTCGCAGAGGAAGTACTTGAGGTACGCGGAGCACAGTCCCGTATTGCCGTCGCTTCCGGTTTCCTCCTTGTCCGTGAGGATGGTAACAGTAGTATGCACAGGATTCTTGCATTCGAGTGCGGCAATGAAGGCAGGATACGCGCACACGCGGTCGTCATGGCCGTAGGCACCGATCATGCTGCGGTCAAAGCCCACATCCTTTGCAGGATATGCCGGAACGGCTTCCAGCTCTGCAGAAATGAAATCATCCTCGATAATGCCGTACTTCTCATGCAGAATATCGAGCACTGCGAGCTTGACAAGCTCGCTTTCCTTATCATCACGGAACGGCATGGAGCCTACCACAATGTTCAGCTCTTCGCCCTTGATACCCTCGTTCAGGGTGCGCTTCATCTGGTTCGTTGCCAGGTGCGGCAGAAGATCGGTAATGCAGAACACCGGATCGCCGGCATCCTCACCGATATTGACCTCTACGGAGCTGCCGTCCTTGCGGATGATCACACCGTGCAGGGACAGGGGCATGGTCGGCCACTGGTACTTCTTGATGCCGCCGTAGTAATGGGTCTTAAAGAAAGCAATCTCCGTATCCTCATACAGCGGATGCTGCTTCATATCGAGACGCGGGGAATCAATGTGCGCCGCGCACAGTCTTACGCCCTCTGCAATGGGCGCAGTACCAAGTCGGAGGCCAAGCGGTCTTAGGAA
>JAZQAA010000268.1:0-3183 GCA_045544975.1 Oscillospiraceae bacterium
CTGAACCGCTTCCGTACTACACTGCAGAGATCTTCGCAGCGGAGCAGGCGATGGAGCAGGAGAACCAGACAGAGACGGTAAGTCAGGTAACTGCACAGAAACGCTTCCAGCGTAAAACCTAATAATTCCCATGATCCGGGCAAAATTGCCCGGATCATTCTTTTGTAAAATCATGATGTTAAATTGAAAGAATGCGATAGCAATCGCTATTACAATATGCTATAATATCTATAAAAATTGAAAGGATGAATCACAAATGAATGAATATAATCTGACAACTTCTGAACAACTTCTGCTTGTAGGCGGTGGTTCCTTTTTTGGAACAAATGGGGTGCCAGAAAAGGGAATTCCAAGACTTCAGCTCTTGGATGGCGGTACCGGAATGAATTTCGAACAGCTTTTTGGCGATTTTATCAGTCATGAGCGTTTGACCGGTATTGACGGTGCTGTGCAGAGCAATGTAATAGAATTGTTCTATCAGCCGGATGAACTTCCGGATGATGCTTCTCGTGAATTGTATCACTGGGTTTATGAAAAATTGGAGGAACGCATTCCGTCCATGACCCCTCCTGGCTGCTATCCTCCAGGCATTCTCCTTGGTGCAACATGGAATCCCGATGTTGTTCGTGAGGTGGGTGAGGCGCTTGGCATGGAAGCGAAAGCGTATGGTGTCAATGTTCTGCTCGGAACTCCCAATGTCAACCTTCACCGTGATATCCGGAACGGAAGATTGTTTGAGGGATATTCTGAGGATCCTTGTCTTGCAGCCGGACTTGCACCGGCGATTGTTGAAGGTGTGCAGTCAAAGGGCGTTGCAGCCAATGTCAAGCACTTTGCTGCGAATCATCAGGAAACCAATCGATTGAATATTAACGAGATTATCCCGGAACGAGCACTGCATGAGCTCTATTATCCTGGCTTTGAAGCCTGCGTCCGTGCTGGTGTAGCCACTGTTATGAGTGCATATAATCAGATAAATGGTGTTCCATGTACAGAAAACCGCACTCTCCTGCATGATCTTCTGCGTGAAGAGTGGGGATTTGATGGCGTTGTGATGTCCGACTGGGGTGCGGTTTATCATCCGGCGGAGGCGCTCAATGCCGGCAATGATCTTGCCATGCCCGGTCCGGTTGATCCGGCAGTGCTTGCAGCCGAATTGGAAGCAGGAAAGTTGTCGCCCGAGGCACTTGCAATTTCTGCACAGAGAGTGGCTGCGCTGTCCAGACAATATGGCGGAGCCGGTGAGGGAGAGATTGCGCTTGATGAAACAGACAAAGCCGCATACAATGCAGCTTGTGAGGGAATTGTTCTGCTGAAAAATAATGCCGTTCTCCCGCTGACTGCTGATGATTCTCTTGCATTATACGGAGAGCATTGCGAATTCCTCCTCACCTGCGGAGAGGGAAGTGCAGGTATTCATACAACAAGGAACCGTTCCTTTGTGGAAGCGCTTTCAAGGAATTTCGGTGAAGTTGCATTGAGAGAGACTTCTTCAAATTCCAACACCTTTGTCTATGTTCTTTCATTGCCCGGACAGGAAGGCAATGACCGTGCGGATATTGATGTCCCCGCCAACGCAATGAACGAAGTCAGAATGCTTCTGAAAAAGCCGGAAATTGCTTCTATGAAAAAAATCCTCATACTCAATGTCAGTGCGCCTGTTGCACTTCAGGAATTGAATGAAGAGTTTGATGCGATTCTTTGCTGCTTCTTGCCCGGAATGCAGGGAACAACTGCGCTTGCAGACATTCTTTCCGGAAAAGTCAATCCATCCGGCAAGCTCCCGCTTACATGGCCGAAGCGTTTGGAGGATATGCCCACCTATCTCAATTTCCCCGGTGACGGAATGCAAGTGTTTTATGGAGAAGGCATTTTTGTGGGATATCGCTGGTATGATGCACGGCGCATTGAACCCTTGTATCCCTTCGGTTACGGATTGTCCTATACTGATTTTACGATTCGTTCAATCGAATCCGATCAGCAGGAGTTCAGTGATCATGTGACAGTCACAATGGTTGTCGCTAATACGGGCAGTCGTGCCGGAAGTACCGTACTGCAGCTCTATGTGTCCGATCCATGCAGTACACTTACAAAACCTCTTCGTGAACTCAAGGCATTCCAGAAGCTATTCCTGAATCCTGGAGAGGAGAAAACAGTGATGATAACCCTTCCTCGTCATGCCTTTGAGAGTTATGATCCCAATCTCCATCAGTGGATCATGGAGGAGGGAACTTATCAGATTCATGCAGGTTTCTCTTCGACAGAACTGCCTGTGTTCTGTGAGGTTTATGCGGATGTTGAATCCCCCTACACCTATGGAGCCTCCACTTCTGTAAAGATTCTGATGGAAACACCGGAGCTTCAGCAGATTGTGCACGATTTCTTTGACAGAGAACACTTCTCCTGGGCAGCGTTTCTCAATTCCTATGAATACACCGCACAGGATACGATTTCCCTTTTGCTTTCTCGGTTTGGATGCATCGACGAGAAACAGCAGGAATTATATGCAGCGCTTCGTACAGTCAGAAAAAAGTAAAAAACAAGACGGTGGTTTCTCCGAAAGGGGAAACCGCTTTTTTGTCGAAAAGTCTAATTCTGAATGCTGCTGCTTGTGAATATCGACAAAAAAGAACAATTTTATAGCAAAATGTTTGCACTTGATTTTCTTATATGGTATAATTAAAATAGAAAAATCGAATTCTGGAGATCATAGAATGGGAAAACAATTGCGGGGCAGTTTGCTGCTCCTATTCACCGCTCTGATATGGGGAACTGCATTTGTTGCACAGAGTGAGGGGATGAATTATGTTGAGCCGTTTACCTACAATGCCGTGAGGACAATTATTGGGGGATTGGTACTTTTACCAGTGATTGCCGTGTTTCGCCGTCCTGGGAGAGCCGTTCAAAAAGAAGAGGGAACCCCTTTCTCCAAACGCGCAACGATCATAGGGGGGCTTTCCTGCGGAGTTGTTCTGTTTCTCGCAAGTTCCTTCCAGCAAAGCGGAATCAGCATGACAACTGCCGGAAAGGCGGGATTTATCACCGCACTCTATATCATCATTGTTCCGTTGATACAGCTTTTTACTGGTAAAAAATGCAGTGGTGCTGTGTGGGCTTCTGTTGTGATCGCAGCGGCCGGCTTCTGGCTATTGTGCATGAATGAAGGGATGTCACTTGGCAGGG
>JAZQAA010000269.1:0-1845 GCA_045544975.1 Oscillospiraceae bacterium
ATGATGCAGGATAAGCGCGTAGTGCTCGTGGATGATCTCATCAGCACCGGCGAGTCCCTCATTGCCCTTGAAAAGCTGACCGAAGCTGCAGGCGGTACAATTGCAGGAAAAGCTGCAGTTCTCGCAGAGGGCGATGCTGCCGAGCGCGATGACATCCTGTTCCTGGATCCGCTTCCTCTGTTTTTTAAGGAATAACGAAGATGAAACGGGCGGCTTTGTATCTTGGCTTCCCCTATGCAGCCGGTTTGCTGGCAGCGTCCGTTGTACAAAAGCAATTCTGGCTTCCGGTTCTGGCGGTAGTGCTGCTGACAGCAGCGGCAGTTATCGCTTACCGAAGAACCGTCTGGAAATATGTACTTCTCAGCACGCTGTCAGTCCTGACGGCGTGCTGTGTCTATTGGAGCCATATTGAACAAAATGTCACACCGCTTCACACCTATGCACAGCGGGAGGAAGCCAGTTTCAGCGGAACCGTCGTCTCGAAAACAGAGCATCAGTCCGGCTATGCCACCTATCTGCTTGAAGGTAAATTCAGCGATGGTCAGAGGACCAATCTGCAATATTTTTGCTCGAATGATTCCTATCGCTATGGTGATGTACTGACAGTCAGCGGGAAAATGGAAGAAATCCAATCAAACTATCTTTTTGATGCACAGTCCTATTATCAATCCCGCAATACTCACCTTCGTATGACGGTGTATGGAGATACTGCAGAATGTATGCAGCGCTCTCAGATGACGCTTCGCTTTGCACTGCAGGAATGGCGCGAATCTATGACGGAACGAATACAGGAATTTGCTGATGCGGAAACCGGTGCGTTCATGACCGGAATGCTCTTCGGAGATAAAAGTGCCATGTCCTCTTCCTCTAAAACAGCGCTGTATCGCATGGGAATCGGTCATATCCTCGCAGTATCCGGCCTTCACCTGGATTTCCTTGCACTATTTGTCATGCGCATTCTTCGCAAATGCCGCGTTGACCGCAGAGCTTCCTTTGCAGTGATGGCTATGCTTTCCATGCTGTTTGTCCTCTGTGTAGGAGAAACGGTTTCTGTCAAGCGAGCCTGCATCATGATTTTAATCAGCCAGAGTGCTGGTCTGTTTTTCCGTAAAGCGGATACGCTCAATTCCATGGGAATTGCGATGTTTCTTTTGTGCCTTGAAAATCCCATGGTGATTCACAATGCAGCGTTCTGGCTTTCCTTTTCCGGAACCTTCGGAATCGGTGTGCTGGCGCCCTATATGACAGCGGCGCTTCCTTCTGAGACCTGGTTCCAAAGACAAGTGAAATCCGTTGCCGGACTCTTCACTGTCTCGGCGGCAGTGCTTCCGGTTTCGATTCTGTATTTTCGCGAATTGTCGTTGGTTTCTCCCATTGCAAATTTGCTGCTGGTACCGATTTCTATGCTGTCCATGCTGCTGACTGTCTTTGCTGTCATTTGCGGCGGAGGGGGATTTCTGGCAGAGATATTTCTGAATGCTTCGCAGTTTCTTGCATCGCTTGTGCTGAAAGTGTCCGGATGGGCAGCTGCTCTGCCATGGACGCATATCGGAACAGAAAACCGTACCATGCTGATGATTCTGCTGCTCACAGCAGCGCTTGTTGTGCTTTGCTATGTTCTGTGGCGCAGCCGCAAATGGATGTGCGCTGCTGCAGGTACAGGCCTCCTGTTATGTGTAATATCTCTCGCAGCTGAAACATCCTACATGGACGGACATCTCAGAGTGGCAGTGCTTGGGGAGGGAAAGCATTGTGCGCTTATCATTCGTGCTGAGGATGAAGCGATGATTGTGGATATCAGCGGTACGGCGGAACTGCCCTCCTATGTGCAAGCTTACCTGCAGT
>JAZQAA010000270.1:0-7034 GCA_045544975.1 Oscillospiraceae bacterium
CTTGGCGGAGAGAATGATCACAGGAACGGCGGAGCTTTCACGAAGCTCGGTGAGAACACGGTCTCCGCTGCAGAAGGGGAGCATCAGATCGAGCAGAACAAGGGAGAAATCCTCCTGCTCGCGCAGCATCCGCAGGGCGGTGAGCCCGTCAAAAGCCGACTGTACGGCGTAGCCCTGTCCGGAGAGATAGTCGCAGAGCAGGCGATTGATTTCCTTGTCATCCTCTGCAATGAGAAGCTTGTGCATTGTATTCACCTCGAAATGATAGGGTTTTCTGAATTAGTTTCAGTATAGCACAGTTTTTCAGTAAATGCAAGGAATTTGAAAAAATTGTGAAATCGAAGAAAAATTTTGAAAAAACTATGGACAATCCCTTTGATTTGTAGTATAATATAATAAGATTTGTATTTTTGGAGGTAATCATATGTCTTTTAAGAAAAAAGCCGCAGCGGTTATGACTGCGCTTGGCATTGCCTGCTCCTTTACCGGATGCAGCGATACAAGCTACGGTCTGATCGTCGATGGTACAAAGGTACCGGCAGGCGTGTACATTTATTATGCAATGCAGGCACAGTCCACAGCAGTGAATATGCTCAAGGAAGAGTATCCGGATCTGGACACAAAGGATGTCAACGCTGTCAAGGCAAGTATGCTTGAGGGCGTGGATACCATGACATGGATCTACAACAAGGCTACGGAGCTTTGCGTGAACTATGTGGCAATCGAGAACAAGTTCGATGAGCTGAACCTCACACTCGATGATGATGCCAAGGCGTATATTGACGATTATGTAGAATATATGTGGAGTATGTCCGGCGAGTACTACGAAGCAAACGGCGTGAGCGAGGCTTCCTTCCGCAAGCTCGTGACCTCCGCCAACAAGAGCGAAGCCATCTTCCTGCATTACTATGATACAGAAGGTGAACTGGGTGCTTCCGATGAAGAGCTGAAGGCGTACTATGTGGAGAATTACATCCGTGCAGAGTACATCAAGTTCGATAAGCTCGATGGCTCCGGCAATGCCCTGACCGATGACAGCGACCTGCAGAAGCTTGCAGAAGAGTATGAAGAGCGCGTAGCGGATGCTTTTGAAGAGGGCGGCGCAGAAGCAGTTATGACCGAGATGTCCGAGGTTCGTGATGATTACAAGGCTTACTGCACCTCCATTTCCAACGAAGCTGCCGGCGTGACCGAAACCACAACAGAAGCTACCACTGAGGCAGCGACTACGGAAGCGGCTACCGAGGCTGCATCCGAAGAGGAAGGCACCACCGAAACCGCAGCTGAGGTTGAGGATGCATCCGCTGAAACCACCACTGCTGTGGAAGAAAGCGGCAATGCACAGACAACCACAACGACTGCTGCAGAGTCCGGTGAGACCTCTGAGGAGACCACCACAACCACCCTGCCTTTCCCGAACGAGACCATCATTCCGATGATTGACGAGTCCGATTATGAGGAGGGCGAGGAGATCACCTACACACCGAATGAAGAAGTTTACAAGGCGCTGCTTGCAACGGAAGAAGCCGATTATGCAAAGCCCGCCCTTGTTGAGGACGACAAGGCATTCTATCTGGTTGTCCGTTATGAGATTGCAGATCGTGCAACGGAGGAGGATCTCTGGAACGAGAGCACCATCTACAATGTACAGACTGCAATGTTCTATGAGGATTTTGAAGAGCTGCTCAAGTCTTGGACGAATGCAATGAGCGTAGAGCGCAACGACGCTGCTTACAAGCGCTATGATCCGTTCAAATCAAAATCCTAATTTTTGAGTGCTCGTTCTCCGTTTCCTCTCTTTTGAGAGGGACGGGTGCGAATATTTTGTCCATAGCCCGGGCGCCCTTTCCGTTCATCGGAAGGGGCGTTTGGGTTTTTTCTGATGGATAGCGAAAAACGACAGTATAATGCCCCTTCCGTAATCCGGAAGGGGCATTCGGTTTATTCATTTGCAAGAAGTGTTGTCAAATCACCCATGATATAGCGCTTGAGCGCGATCAGATCGAGGATGGTGACTCTGCTGTTGCCGTCCACATTGGCGGCAGCTTCCATTTCGTTCGAAGGGAAGCCATTTAGCAGGCCATTCTTGAGGAGTGCAAGATCAAAGACATCCGTCCTGCCGTCCCCGTCAAGGTCTGCAACCGTATAGTCGAGATTTCGGGTCTGGCGGTGTCCGCAGATGCGGCAGGTGCGCTGCTCGGTTCCAATCGATACAAGCGTCCACAAGCCGTAGGTGTGGGCTTCCTCATGGGTCTGTCCGCACTCTGTGCAGCTGTGGGAATGATTGGTGTCATCAACAGGCTCCTTGCTCGTGAAGGTGCAGGCGATTTCCTGTACATCGCCGCAGACGGAGCAGGTTTCGGTATGGTAGGCTTCGCCCTCCACTTGGGTAGGTTCGCCGTAGGTGTGAACTTCAAGCTGCTTCCAGCCGCAGTCCGTGCAGGTGCGGTAATGGGTGCCGTTCTCGCCGGGCTGCCATTCGCCGTACTGGTGATCGAGCGTTTCTCCTGCGTCACAGTCCGTGCAGTAATGGGTGTGTCCGTCGCTGTCGTAGGTCAGGAATTCACCATAGGTGTGGGTTCCTTCCATTTGTGCATTGCAGTAAAGGCAGGAAGTGCTGTGTCCGGTGCCATCCTCCGTCCAGATGCCGGCGGTGTGGGGCTGAGTTTCCTCCGCGCCGCAGTCCGTGCAGGCGGCTGTGTGTGTGCCGTCGCCGTTGTCCGTGGGCGTACCAAACGCATGTGCGCCCGGTATCTCGTAGCCGCAGGCGGTGCAAGAATAGGAATGCGTGCCGTCGCCGCAGTCGGATGCTTCACCATAGCTGTGCTCTTCCTGTTCCTGATGCGAGCAGGTCTGGCAGATCCGGACATGATTGCCGTTTAAGCCGCGGTACCAATCGCTGTAATCATGATCTTCCTGCAGAGTTGCTGCGCAATCAAGGCAGGCGGCCACGTGTCCGGTGCCGTTCTCCGTCCAGATGCCGGCGGTGTGAGCTTTTACTTCCTCCGCGGCGCAGTCCAGACAGGTGAGCGTGTGCGTGCCGTCGCCGTTGTCGGTGGGGGAGCCGTAGTTGTGAACATTGATTTCCTCGTAGCCGCAGGTGGAGCAGGAATAGGAATGTGTGTCGTTTCCGAGATCCGTTACAGTATCAAGGTCATGTGCTGCGAATTCCTGATGCGTACAGATATGGCAGATGCGGACATGATTGCCATTTAAGCCGCGGTACCAATCGCTGTATTCGTGTTCCTCGTAGAGAAGTGCCGCGCAGTCCGTGCAGGCGGTTTGATGGTCGGTTTCGTTGTAATCCTCCCAGCTGCCAATATGGTGGGCATCGCTTGTGATAGCGCCGCAGTCCGTGCAGGCGGAGGTATGCGTGCCGTCGCCGTTATCGGTGCATTCGCCGAAGCTATGCGGAGCAATGACGGTCTTGGAGCAGCCCGTGCAGATGCTTGTGTGCATCAGATCGCTGTATTCCGTCCATTCAGTGAAGATATGGTCGGCGGTAATGGTATCCTTGCAGTAAACGCAGGTCTGTGTGTGGGTTTCGTCATCGTCGGCGACGCACAGTGCATAGAGGTGATCGCCGGTTTCTTCAGCTGTACAGCCTTCACATACGCGGCTGTGTCCGCCGTCTGCATCGGCAGTCCATTCGCCGAAGGTGTGGTTTTCCGTGTCGAGATCTCCGCAGACGGAGCAGATGCGCTGATGGTAGCCCATCTCACTGTCCGTGAAATCATCGTAATCATGAAGCTCGCTGTTCTCATAGGTACAGAGTTCACAGTGGTGGCTGTGGAAATCGCCGTCCGCTTCATAGTCCGTCAGGACATGGGCATCCGTGTCATCGAGCATACAGATCGAACAGGTTCTTGTATGCGTGCCGTCACCGTTATCCGTGTAATCACCGTAGGTGTGGAGTCCGGTATCTTCGTAGCCGCAGTCCAGACAGGTGCGGATATGCATTCCGTTCCCGCCCTCGCGCCATTCGCCGAAGCTGTGGAGTGCCGTGTCCTCCTGACCGCAGTCACAGATGCGGATATGGTGGGTTTCGTTGTATGCCTTCCATTCGGAGAAGTTGTGCTCGTTCTCCTGGGGTGCGCCGCAGTCGGTGCAATAGCTGTAATGGACTTCCTCGTCGTCGCCGCTTGTAATTTCGTCATAGCTATGTTCTGCGTCGTATGTATAGCCGCAGTCATTGCAGGTGAAGGTATGCGTGCCGTCGCCGTTGTTCTGGCAGCTGCCCTCGTAATCATGGTGATATCCAATACTGATCTGGCAGATCGTGCAGGTAAAGAAATGATGTGTGTCCGTAATTTCCTCATAGGATTCACCAATATGTTCACCCTGCTCTTCATGTCCGCAGTCCTCGCAGTAACGCACATGAAAATTGATTGGTGAACCGATCTGCCAATCGCCGTAATTGTGGGATGCAGATTCCTCTGCGCCGCAGTCCTGACAGATGCGGACATGGGATGTATCATCGGAATCCTCCCATTCATCAAAGTTGTGTTCCGTTACTTCCTCATGATCGCAGAATGCGCAGTAACGGCTGTGCGTGCCGTCCTCGTTATCTACATAGTCATCATATTCGTGGTAATTAAGGAAACCGCAGCTGCAGATGGGGCAGTACTCCCTATGGTATTCCTCATCAAAGTATTCCGGTTCCTCAAGGTCATGATTCTGCGTATCAACATAATCACAATGGGCACAAGTTGCAGAATGCGTATCCCAATCCGTCACCGTGTAATTGCTCATCAAATGCTCTTCGATGTTTTCATACTCGCAGAAGCTGCAGATCTGCTGGTGCGTTCCGTCACCCAAATCAGTGGATGCACCGTAGGAATGTTCTGCCGCGATGGCATAATCACAGACATTGCAGGACTGCTCATGCTCGCCGTTGCCGTTATCCGTCCAGTCGGAGAGAGCGTGCTCACCCGAAATCCCTTGGTTACAGTCAACACAGTAGCGGGCATGGTAGCCGTTGCCGAGATCTTCATATTCGCCGAATTCATGATCACTGTAGTTGGGATTTGCACAGTCAAGGCAGACCTGTTTATGCTGCGCCGAACCGATGCTGGTATAGCTTTCACCGTAGCGATGGGCTGCTGTTTCCTCATAATCACAGGTACTGCAGCTGATGGTATGTGTGTCGTCTTCGTTAACTACGGGGACATTGAGGGTGTGGCTTTCGATTTTCTCATAGCCGCAGAGTTCGCATTCGGACATATGCGTGCCGTCGCCCTGATCCACGGGATCCATGAAGCTATGCACTCCGTAGTAAGTGGTATTGCAGACGCCGCAGGTGATTGCGTGTGAGTACACACTGTATTCCTCATAGCTGAGATCGCTATGCGGAGAGGATACCTTGCGCTGGCAATCCGTACAGATATGGTAGTGCACCGTGGTATTCTGGTAGACCCAGCTGCCGAAATTGTGGGCTTCCTCGGCTTCTGCGGAGCACTCGGAGCAAGTCTTGAGATGGGTGATATCATCAACGGCTGTGAAGGAATCATAGACATGGGGAAGGATGATGTCCTCTGCGTCGCAGAGCGTGCAGGAAACGGAATGTCCCGCTTCGCCCTGGTTAATGGTGCCGGTTCCGGTATGATCGCTGATTTCCTCATAACCGCATTCGGAGCAGGCGCGGTAGTGGGAGGTTTCGTTGAGCTTTACATAGCTTCCGAAGGAGTGCACATCATTCGAAACAAGACCGCAGTCCGCACAGACAATATTGTGCTCGGTTTCCGTGTAGGTGGAGCCGGCTTTGTAGTTGTGGGTCATGTCCGTGGTAAGCAGGGTGAATGTCTCAGAGAATCCGTTGCCGCAGTCATAGGTATAGCTGATCTGGGTTGTGGAGAAGCTGTCCGGTGTGATGACGCCGTTTTTTACGGTTGCCCCTGTGAGGGAGGACATTCTGCTTGTGTCAAGACCGATCTCCTGCAGTGCAGTACAGGCAGTGCCTGTCATGGTGTATTTGTTGCCGTTCACAGACAGTGTGGTGAGATTCGTGAGATGGTCGGTTTCCACGAAGGGAAGGCAGTTGTACTTGCAATTGAGCTTCTGGAGCTTGGTGCAGTCAGAAAGAGCAAGGGTTGTCAGATTATTGTTGTTGCAGGAAAGCGATGTCACTGCCGTGCAGCCTTCAATATTGAGGCTTGTGAGTTTGTTGACGCTGGCTTCGATATGATAGAGCTTCGTAAGACCGCTCAGGTCAAGCGAGGTAAGCGCATTGGAGTACGCCATCAGGATCGCCAGCTCCGTATTCGCGCTCAGATCAATGGCGGTGAGGGAATTGTACATAAAGCGCAGGTTTGTCAGCGCCGTGTTCTTCGTCACATTCAGACTCGTGAGCTGGTTGTAATCGGCATTAAGATAAGTAAGCTTTGTGTTGTAGGAGGTATTGAGTGCAGTGAGGGAATTGTGCTGCACATCGAGGTATTCGAGGGCTGTGAGGGATGAGATGGTGAGACTGGAGAGGGAATTGTAGGCTGCATTAAGTGTTGCAAGCTTGGTATTGTAGGTCAGACTGAGGGAAGAAAGGTTGTTCGTGCTGCAGTTGAGGGTGGTCAGCGCCCGATTCGAGCTGAGAAGCAGGGTCGTCAGGGAATTAGAGCTGCAGTTGAGACTGGTCAGAGCCGTACAGCCTGCTACATTCAATGTGATAAGGGCATTTCCGGAGCAGGTGAGATTCGTCAGACGGGTCATCAGACCGACATCAAGGGCGGTAAGTGCGTTGTCGCTCGCATTGAGTACGGTCAGTTCCGGGAAGTACTTTACGCCAGTCAGATCGGTAATGCTCATACTTGGAACGGAAATGGTTGTTACGCTGTTTCGCTCTTCGTCGGAGAGGATCATATTCCCGTCAAGATCGAAGTTATCCGCAACATAGCTGCGGAAATTCGCATCGGGGAAGTTCACGCTGTCGATGGCGATGCCGTCCTTCGTCATTGCCTTGATGAAAACATCCTTGCCGTATTTTTCCTTGGGATCCACCCAGGTCTTACTGCGTTCTGTGCCATCAACATAGGTGTAATAGC
>JAZQAA010000271.1:0-6414 GCA_045544975.1 Oscillospiraceae bacterium
ACCAGAACTGAATGGTTGCCGCATCATATACCTGCAGATTCTGGAACAGAGTGCCTTGGATTTCCACAATCCACTGCTGGTTTGCACTGCCGTCATACTTCCACTGCACAGCACTTACTCCAGCTTCTGTGGAGCCTGCCACTATGCCAATACCACTTGCATCCTTTGTTACCTTGGTCGCAATCTGGTAGGTACCGTTGCCATTGTCCACAAATTTAAAGAGCTGTGCGTCGCAGGCAGTATCCGTCCAAATTCCGATATTAGCGCCATTATCCGCGGACATATTGGCAACATCCAGGAAATAGGTCTGACCGTCACCAAGAGCAGAAACTATGTAGTAATAGCCGTCATCATTGCCGCTTTCCTTGAGCGTCCAGGAATTGGCTGTTGTTGCTGATGTACTCTTCTGAATGACATCCGTGCCTGCTGCGGCAATACCGTCTGCTACTTCGAGATACAGGCCGCTGCCAGCATTCTTGAAGGTGTAGGTATTGGCTGTATTCATGAGTGTTGCGTTCTTTCCTGTTGCAAGCTCACCGACTTCGATGTCTTCCAGGAAAGGGCATTCATAGGTTGTCATAATCCAGCTGGACAGATCACTGTCGGTGATGTACTTCATGTCAGAAAGCTTTGTCACGCTGCCGGAATAGCCGTCACAGAAGGACTTGGTGTTATCTGCGGAGATCAGGGAATAACCGTAGTTCTCAGTTTCCGGTGTCCAGCTGTGACTGTAGCTGAAGCTCTGGTTCATTGCAGATGCAGAACCGCCTACGCTGGATGCAGATACGGAGCCGGTATCGCGGAACGGAGAGCTGCTCGAGCCGCCGCCAGCAAATTCCAGACCTGAAAGTCCTTCGAAATAGCAGTATTCCGTCAGCATTGTGCAGCCGTCGCCTGCAATGATCTGCTGGGAGGGATCGGAAATGGAGTAGGTGTGGAAGTCATTGTAGACATGACCGGTTCCGTTGCCGATCTGGGGCGTACGTCTTGCGCAGTTCTCCCACTTATTGAACATGAGTGTTGTGCGATCACGGGTTGTTTCTGTATTCTGGGTGCCATAAGCAACAGTCCAGTAACGGTTATTGAAGTGGTTGTAGGAGAGGGTGATGTAGTCCGGGCTGATGCCGTTGTAGCAGCCATCCGACCAGTTTTCCACGGGGGTGTTGATCCAGATGAACTTGCCGACCTCATTGTCCCTGTCATGAGCAAAGGTCGCGCTGAAATCATTGTGGTCAAACCACACATTTCTGCCGCAGTAAATATAAACCAGAATCACGCCGCAGTTGTAGCTGTTCAGCTCTGTTGCACGGAAGTGCAGGTTCTGCAGTACGATGTTATTACTGGGCGCAATGCTCTCATCACCGTTGAAATCATCGTTTCTCCAGCGGGAATTGTAGATGATATTGGCAGAATAGGAGCCAAGAATGGTCTTGTCATCTTCAATCTTCTGATCCGCCTGATCCCAGTCGTTGAAATCAAGATTTCCGGTAACTACGATGGTCAGCGGTTCTGTGCGCTTCATGGCAGCAACACACTCTTCCGTTGTGCTGACAAAAACCGTTTCGCCGAGCAGGCCGCCGATGGTGCCTGCCTTCTGATTGCCGTTCACCTGTGCATTGGCTGCAAAGCCCTCAAGTCCCTTGAGGTTCAGTTTATACTTCTGATAGGTTGCGCCGCTGTAGGACTCCGTAGAGAAGGAATTTGTCTCCGGTGTAAAGGTCAGTGCCTTGCTGCTGTCGGCATTGCTTGTGATCTTATAATACAGATCATAGCCCTCAAAATCCTGCTCAACAGCCGTGATATTCCAGCGCTGGTTGTCAGCATCCGTGTCTGCTGCAATGGAGCAGTAACCGCTGTCCGCAGTGAGAACATAATCTGTCTCTGCATTCACGATCTCATATACACCTGCACTGATGTAGTTCAGGTACCAGTTCTCATAACCGGTACCGTTGATTTTCTCGGAGGTCACCGGTGTGCCTGCATCGGTACTGCTGATATTGACATTGCGGTTAGTATTGGCAATTGCCATGCGGAACTGCTGCACGGGATAGGAAAAGGACGCTGCATCCGCCGGAAGCTCCTCCATCAACACGCCGGAAAAGAAACCGCTGAATGCGGACAGGCTTACTGCTGCCGCGGTCAGCGCCGCTTTGAATTTCAGTTTCATAGTATTCAATCCTTTCAGATGATTCCCCCGCTTATGCAAGCGGGGGAAATTCTTATCTTTTTATTTGGAGAGGGGAAGTGATGTTTCCAGCTTGACAAGGAACTTCATAATTGCCAGTGTATCATTGGAGGTAATACCTGCCACACCGTCACAGTCAGCATTTCTCACCTGCTCTTCTGTCAGATCAATCACGCCCATACCTGCCTGTGCAAGTGCGATAACATCCATGATGTTCACTGTCTCATTGAGATCCACATCACCGTAGAGGATATCCGTATCCTCACCGGAACTGTCCTCGCTCTCATTCGTATTGGGCTCTTCGGGTTCAGCTGTAGGTGCTTCGGTTGTCACTTCCTCAGTGCTCGTTTCTTCGGTTGTCGGCTGCTCTGTGTTTGCAACAGCATATACAACATAGTTCATGCAGCCGCTGGATTGTCCGTTTTCGCCAAGTGTCACCAGTGTTCCGGCGGTTACTTCTTTACTATAGATTTTATAGCTGACATCATTGCTGCTGACTGTTGTCAGATCCGTTGCGTTCCAGTCGGATGCCCATGCAGGGAGTCCATTACCTCCCTCGATGAACAATCTGCTGTCAAACGCCGCATAGACTGTCATATCCGCGCCAGCTGTGAAGGTTGCAAGGGTGCCTGCTGTAAACTTGGAATCGCAGGCTGTCAGAATTGTCTCTGCGCCAATCAGTGCATCAGGAATCGTCGCATAGGTCACATCTCTGTCGCCGAACACAAGATCGCCGATCTGCAGATCCGTATCAATCGTCCAATTGCGGTAGTTCCAGTCATTCTTATAAGTCAGATCCTCCACAACAAGATTCTGCACGAGAACGCCGCTGATGGGATCCACAGCAATATTGAGCTTCCAACTCTGATTCGCTGAACCATCGGATGTCCACTGCACGACATTGGCACCCTCTTCTGTGGAACCAGCCACAATACCGAGGCAGCTCTTATCAGCCGTTGCCTTGGTGCAGATGGTATAGGAACCATCACTGTTCTTGACAAACTTGAACAGTTGTGCATCACTTGCGGTATCACCCCAGACTCCGATATTGGTACCGTTGGCTGTCTGACCATAATCAAGGTCAAGCAGATAGGTTCTTCCGTCACCCATCTCGGAATAAATGCGATAGTAGCCGTCACCAGCATCCTCCAGCGTCCATACAATCGCGCCAGTGGAGCTCTGGATTACATTGGTACCATTTGCTGCAACAGCACCTTCTGCAGAGAGATACAGACCGCTGCCTACATTTTCAATGGTATACTTATGCGTAGTATCGATCACCGCACCAACAACACCGCCATCGCAGATATTCACATCCGGCCGTTCCGGAAGCGCTTCCTCAGAACCAAGGTAAAAGCTCGGATGCGGGGGCTGGTTATAAGCAACATTCTGAGATGCTACCTGGTTACGGTACTGCGCATCGTGCATCAGGGTTGTAATACGATAGTCAGTTTCATAGGTAGTTGTGAAGATTCTGACGGAATTGCCGTCCGCTGCTCTAACCACCAGCTCCTCACGCCAGTCACCGAACATATCAGCGGACAGACAGGGAGTTCCCTTTGTGGTATTGCAGGTATAATAACCATCCGTGGAGAGGATGGTAGTCAGCTTGCCATCAGCTCCCATATCTGTAATAGTTGCAGGAGAATCGGTATAACCATCGAGAATTTCTCTCTCAAGATCCCCATCCCAGTAGGACAGGAAGTTCAGTGCCGGTCTGCGGCAGGAAAGTGCCGTGCCGGCGCCATTATAGACAGTGTTGACTGCCCAGAATTCAGCACCGTCATTGCCGGTCCAGATATTGCCTGCGCCGCATCTGCCCGTATCACCGTCTGCATCCACATGGAAGAGCTTGTTTCCGGTATCTCCATCAATCAGTGTAGCACCATAGGGAGAATCCTCGTGACAGATCCAGATCTCAATACCGCTGTTATCCGGCAGAAAATCACCGACATGCATTGCATCGCCGTGGCCCTGATTGGTACACCATTTCAGAGTACCATCATCATCAATACAGGTGGAGCCTGTGATAATTTCCTGCTTGCCATCACCATCGACATCGGCGGGCATACTGTTGTGGTTGCCGTCGCCATAGCCAAGTGTACTGGAGCTTGTGCCGGTATCGAATGCCCAGAGCTTGACAAGCTTGTCGTTCTCCACCTTATATGCACTAGCCGTCATTCTGCCGTAGTAGCCTCGTCCGGTTACTACGGAGGGGGTTACACCGTCAAGATAAGCAACTACGCCCCAGTAGCGTTCTACACGGTTATACTTATCACTTGATTTACCCCACTTTGTAGGATCGCCTCTTCCCGGCTCATAGTCAATTGTATCAAGCGCTGCACCTGTTTCGCCGTCAAATAATGTATAGTACTCAGGTCCGGTATAAATCAGACCGCTGCTGTCACGCCATACAGCATCCGCATCACCGATGACATTACCAAGTCCATCTACGGTTCCGTCAGCAGTCTTGCAGGTCATTTCAGCCTTTCCGTCAAGATCAAAATCAGCAACAAAGAACTGTGTATAGTGTGCTCCGGAACGGATATTGATTCCGATATTGATACGCCACAATCTCTCGCCTTCTAATGTATAACAGTCAATGATGCACGGATCGGTAACACCCTTTTGCGAATTATCCTTCGATGTGGAGGGATCCCATTTAACAAACAGCTCATAGTCTCCATCGCCATCAACATCACCGACAGAACAGTCATTCGGTGTATAAATGCTGCTTGGTCTGTCCAAAGGAACATCGAAATACGCTCCGGATGAATTCATAGTACAGGTATCGTTCCCGATTCTTGTATCACCATGATAGGTTTCCACGCGATAGGTACTGGAAACAGAACCGCCGGCATCCAGATAACAGGTGGCATCCCCTGCATTACTTGTATAGATCAAGGTATCATCCCGATACAGCTTAAATACGGCGTCATCCGGGTCGTTTGCAAGAAAACGCCAGCTGATCAGCATACCGGCACCGGTATTAACTGCCGTCATGCCGCGATCGAGCTTTTCCAATGTGTAGCTTGTTGCAGCAGAAACCGTCGTGTTCATCTGCGGTACTGCCGCACTGCACATGGACAGGCACAATGCGCCCGCCATCAGTGCAGCACTGATTCTCTTCTTCATAACAATTCCACCTCATTAGTAGTCTTCTCTCAAAGGATAACAATGTCATTGTTTCCTTCATTTCTATAATAAATTAATTATATCACGCCGTTCACAAATTGGCAATCACATATCCTTTCAAAAAAATTGCTTTTTTTATCATATTGTATAGAAAGAAAACACAGACCGGCAAATGCACAGTCTGTGTCAGAATTCTATGATGTTTTTCTAAACTTGCTCGGGGTCATATTGGTTTCCGCATGGAACTGTCTCATAAAATGGGAAAGATTATGATAGCCGCACCGCTCCGCAATCACTGTCAGCGTTGCGTCAGTATCCTGCAAAAGCCGTTTCGCGCACTGAATTCTCGCATGAATCAGATCCCTCGTGAAGGTTACCTGGAACAGCTGCTTATACAGCCGATGGAAATGTGAATGGCTGATAAAGAGCTGTGCAGCAAGCGTTTCCACCGTCCATTCTTCTCCGGGATTCTGATAGATTTCCTTTCGAATTCTGCGAAGCTTTGTAGAATAACGCACCGCGCTCTGATTCTCATTATCCTTCGCTGTTTCCTCAAGTCCCATCCAAAGATCGTTGAGCAGCTGTTTCAGATCCGACTTTACCGTGCCATCCACACATACAGCATTGCTGCGGATCGTGATGCGCAGTGCATTTCCATTATCCTGATCAGAAACTTCAACAGTTTCCTTTATACGGCTTATAAGGCTCTCCGCATTTTCCTGCTCATCCACCGTACCAAACAGCAGATAGACAGATTTTTGCACGCATATATAATACAGATGATCACCGCAGACATCCTGCAGAATCGGTTCAAGAACAGCGGAAGCATCCGCAATTTCCCTGTCTGCGGCTGTCAGAATCGCATAGAGCATCTGCTCCGATCCGGACTGGCGATTTTGCGTGAACCATTCCAGATACTGAAGCAGTCCATGGTGACTCACAACACCCGTCATAGGATCGCGAATTGCAGAAAGATACATATGGTACGAGCTTTCACGCAGCTGATCACGCAGCCGCAACTGTTCAAATGCAAGGTTGACCTCCTGTGCAAAGCGGCGATAGATGGAGTTAAAACAAATTTCATCCGGAAGACA
>JAZQAA010000272.1:0-2120 GCA_045544975.1 Oscillospiraceae bacterium
CCGCTTTCGAGCATCTCTACAATTTCTTTCAGCGAACCCTTTGTCATGCAGCTGTCGGCGTCGATCGTAACGATAATTTCACCCTCTGCGGCTCTGACGCCGGTATTGCGGATCATGCTGATGCATTTATCCTGATTGTCAATGACCTTTGCACCAAAACTTTTTGCAATTTCAGCGGTTTTGTCGGTGCAGCGGTTTGCGACAACGATCACCTCTACATGGCTGTCGGGAACCTCGGCTTTCGCAAGCTGTATTGCTTCCAGACATGCGCCAATGTATTGTTCCTCGTTGTAGGCGGGGATGATGATGGAAAATGTGTGGTTGTTCATGATGGATCTCCTGTCAGTTGTTCCCTCAGCTCCAGTACCTTCCCCTCAATCGCCCTGATCACTTCCTCAAACACCGCATCGCTCTCCCCTGTCGGGTCGGGCAGATTCCAGTTGTCATCAAAGGCTCTGCCGATGTAGGGGCATCCTACATCACAGCCCATCGAGATCACAAGATCGGGGGTCGGGATGTCCGCAAAGAGCTTGCTGCGCTGGCTTTGCTCCATGTCAATGCCGTAGTGCTGCTTCATCAGGCGCACCGCATCGGGGTTGATATGGGGTTTCAGCTCGCTGCCGGCGGAATAGCTCTCAAACACATCGGATGCAAGGTGCTTGCCGAGTGCTTCCGCAATCTGGCTGCGGCAGGAATTATGTACGCAGAGGAATGCCACCTTCTTTTTCGGCTTGTGATTCTGCGGCGAGAAGGGGCATCGTTTGCCGATGCACTGGTTATTCCGGTCACTGAAACTGCACACAATCTCGGAGGATTCCATCTCGATGCCGAACTGTTCCTTGGTAAAGGCGATGGCCTGGAAAATTGCAAGGTAGGAATCGCGTTTGCAGCATCTCGGACCGCCGACACTGCCGATGGCTTCGAGGGATTTTGCAGTCATGCGGTTGGACAGTCCCCACGGAATTTCCGTGAGAGGTGACGCCTTGGAGATAATGGACAGGTACATTCCCGTGCTGACACCTGCGCCGCAGGCTCCCCAGAAACCGCAGGCTCCGCCGGGGACTTGTTTGCCGCGGTGCATGAGTTCCTTGAGTGCCGGAAGCAGGTCGATCTGACCGCCTGCATTTTTGTAGGCAGTCAGAAGGGATGCACCGACAAGGACATGATGCTCAGGACCATGCATATGACAGAACGGCTCATGCATGAGCGTATTCAGAATTTCGATGGGGTTCTTGCCCTTCTGTGCAAGGCAGATGCCGATGATGGTATCCATACCCTTGGTATGGCATTCATCGCAGACATAGTGCCCCTTGATACAGGCAGTTTTGCTGGATTCGGTTTTTCCGCAGAGCTCGCATTTCATGCTCTGTGCTGTTTCCAGATAGGAAAGAGGTGCTTTGCAGATGAGGCATTCTTCGTTCATGGGGTGTCCTCCGTTTTTTTATTGCAGGGGGAATACCAATCTATTTAGAGTATTACTTGTTCTTTATATACTTCAAAATGATATTCACCTTTCAGGGATTCAATGGCATCGGGAAAAGCAGTATCTATGATAAATGTATTTTCCGTTTCGTTGATAATATTGCAGCCCATATACCCCGCACAAGGCGGAGCAGGGTCATAATCATCGCATATTACCGGAACCTTGTCAATAAAGTGATGACTGATCCCCTTGCTGTCAATCAACTCAAATTCAACGAAAATCGGAAAACTCCTATCAACGATTTCCAGAATGTTTACTTTTACAACGGCTTCTTTCATTCGTTACATTTCTCCTGCTCCGGCAAATTCTGATTCAGCGTAGACGGCGAGCCCTCTGCGGGCATCGCCGAGGTCTACGGATAGGATTTTCATGGTTTTATCCTTTCTTATTGGATAAGATGGATAAATTGGAATTTGATTGACAGTTACCAAATGAATGGTATTAAACGATATTTAACCTTTTTCTTATACTCACGATAACCATCAAGTTCTTTTTCAAGAAACTCTTCTTCGCCTTTAATTCTTTTGGCAATTATAACAGGGTAGGCTAAAAATATAATAAATGCGTAAACAGAGCCTAATATTAGCGGCATACTTAAAAATAAAAGCAAGGTTGCGCTATACATAGGATGCCTTAC
>JAZQAA010000273.1:0-3624 GCA_045544975.1 Oscillospiraceae bacterium
TCCGACTTCCTGTCTTCTGGGAGATGCAGAGGCAAGTATCAGTTTCATTTTGCTCCACTCCTTTGTGATGATTGCAAGAATTGGTGTTCATTCCCTATATCATACCATGTTTTGCGGAAAAAAGCAAGTCCCATGGTGGAACGTACTGTGATATATGGCAAATGCACCAAAAAAACTGCTTTAATTGCCAAAAATTGAAAAAACCATTGCATTCAGGATTGGAAAACAGTATAATGAACATAGCTGTTTTCCGCAGTCAGCGGAATCCAACATCAATCAACTGGAGGTAACAATATGAAGCTGGTGGTACAGCGTGTAACGGAAGCATCCGTTGCAGTTGAGGGAAAGATTGTCGGAGAGATCGGCAAAGGATATCTTGTACTTCTCGGAGTCGGTGAAGAGGATACGGAGGAAACCGCTTTTCAGCTTGCGGATAAGCTTGTGAAGCTTCGTATTTTCTCCGATGAAAACGGAAAAACCAATCTTTCGATTAAGGATGTGGAGGGACAGGTGCTTGTGATTTCGCAGTTTACATTGTATGCGGACTGCAAAAAGAATCGTCCGAGCTTTTGTCATGCAGGAAACCCTGTGCTTGCCGAGCAGCTGTATGAGGTGTTTATGGAAAGACTTCGTCCGCAGGTGAAGGGCGTGGAGCATGGCGTTTTTGGCGCCGAAATGCAGGTGAAGCTCTGCAATGACGGACCGTTCACGGTTCTGCTCGAAGCATAGGAGGTCTGCGATGAAAATTGACCATCGTGAGAAGTATGATCGTTTCATTGATGCCATTCGTCTGAATTTGATTGTCTGGCGGGAGATGGGCGGAAAGGGGTTTGATGATATCTGCAGGAAGCTTGGGATTTCTGAGCGTACTGCGCGCCGCCGCTATCGTCATCCGGAATCCTTGACGCTTGCGGAATTCTACGCTTGGTGTGAGCTCTATGGCAAGGATCCTTGTGAAATGCTGGTAAAAGCCTTTGCAGAGATGCGCGCTGTCACATCGGAAAATGCTGAATAAATGAGAAAATGCCTCCCATACTGTCATCAGTTGGGAGGTTTTCTTATGGAGAATAGAATGACACTGATCGGTGCAATACTGATCACCGGATTTGCAATGCTGGTTGCCAATATTGCCATCCGCATGAAGTATAACCGCTATACCGAAACGGCAGTGGCGCAGCGGCTCTATACTGTGACTGCCAGCAATGCAGAGGGTACCATTTTTGATCGATATGGAACACCGCTTGTCAATGGCAGTGAAGCGTATTATGCGGTTGTGAATCCGAGTCCAGAAGCTGTAATGGAGCTTCTGCCCCATCTGGAAAGCCTTGGGGGATTACTGAAGGCAGCAAGGGACGAACTGCCATTTTGTGTGCAGGTGGATACAAATCACTTTGCATCCGATGATATTCAGGTGCTCACACTTCCGGTTCGTCGGGCAGAAACACTCCTTGCACAGCATATTATCGGCTATACACAGGATGGGAAGGGTGTGACCGGTCTTGAAAAGGATTACGATCGTGTGCTGCGCAGCATAGAGGATACCGCAAGTGTGACCTATACGATGGACGCAATGCAGAATGTCCTGCTTGGACTGATGCCGCAGGTAACAGAAGTCTCCGGCGAAAACCCGGGCATTGTGACGACATTGGACGCGCGGATACAGCGCATCTGCGAAGAGGAGGGCAGTGCCCTTGAAAAGGGCGCTGTGGTTGTCATGGATCCGAAAAACGGCGATGTACTTGCAATGGCAAGCTTCCCTTCCTACCAGCCGGATGCACTTGTGGAAGCGATGCAGAGTGAGAAAAGTCCTCTGATCAACCGCTGTCTGTATTCCTACAGTGTGGGTTCCATCTTCAAGCTTGTAACCTGCGCAGCTGCCTATGAACAGGGGGTGACGGCGTTTCATACGGACTGCAAAGGAAAGGTGGAAATCGGGACGCAGCTGTTTCATTGTCATGACTGGGAGGGACATGGGGAAGTGGATATGAAGCAGGCGATGATCTATTCCTGCAACTCCTACTTCATTGAACTCAGTGAGCATCTCGATCCGGACAGAATGCGTGAAACGGCGCAGAACCTTGGCTTCGGCACACAGATTGCACTGACGAGCAGTATCATCTCTTCCGCAGGTACGCTTCCGACACCGGAGCAGCTGCAGCTTCCGGCGGAGAAAGCGAATTTCAGCTTCGGACAGGGCGTTCTTACAGCTACTCCGCTTCAGGTTGCACAGATGACCTGCGGCATCGCCAATGACGGGGAGATGCCCCTTGCACGGCTGATCCGGGGCATTACCCTTGATGATGGTCAGACAGTGGAAAATGAAAAGAATCCGGTCTATTCCAAAGCAATGCCAAGGTATATGGCGTATTTTCTCCAGAACATGATGGAAGCTGCAGTCAACGAGAGTGACAGCTCCAATGCCGTTCCGGAACTGGTCTTTGCAGCCGCAAAGACTTCGACTGCCCAGACCGGCCGGTATGATGAAAACGGCGTGGAATACTGCCATGCGTGGATTACGGGGTATTTCCCGATCGAGGATCCGCAGTATGCCGTGACGGTACTTGCGGAGGATGGCGGCTTCGGAAATGATGCGGCAGCACCGGTGTTTCGGGAGATTGCGGATAGAATTACGGCGGAATGTGAAATCTCAGCAAAATCCGAAAAAATTTCCGAAAACAATTGACTTTTTGGCGAAAATCTGTTATACTGTATTTGTATCACAACAGGACAACTGTGTGCAAATGCAGTCTTGCCTTGTCCCGAGAGGTGACAGGGCTTTTCTTCTGTGCACAGCCTGTAAAATAAAAAAATTTGGAGTGAATGTAAATGGAATGGCGTGGACTCAATGACCTGCGTGAGCAGTATCTGTCCTTTTTTGAAAGCAAGAATCACACAAGAATGGCAAGTGCCTCCCTCGTACCGCAGGGTGACAAGAGCCTTCTGCTGATCAATTCCGGTATGGCACCGCTGAAGAAGTTCTTCCTCGGTCAGGCTGTACCGCCCAACAAGCGTGTCACTACCTGCCAGAAGTGCATCCGCACCCCCGATATCGAAAATGTAGGCAAGACCGCAAGACATGGTACTTATTTTGAAATGCTCGGTAACTTCTCCTTCGGCGATTACTTCAAGAAGGAAGCCATTGCATGGGCTTGGGAATTCTTCACCAAGGTTCTCGAAATGCCCGAGGAGCTGCTCTATGTTTCCGTATTCCAGGATGACGATGAGGCATATGATATCTGGACACAGGAGATCGGCGTTGCTCATGAGCACATGGTAAGACTTGGCAGAGAGGATAATTTCTGGGAACACGGCTCCGGTCCCTGCGGCCCCTGCTCCGAGATTTACTTCGACCGCGGTGCGGCACATGGCTGCGGCTCTCCCGATTGTAAGGTGGGCTGTGAGTGTGACCGTTTCGTCGAAGTATGGAACCTCGTATTCAGCCAGTTCGACAGCGACGGCAAGGGCACCTATACCGAGATGGAACACAAGAACATCGACACCGGTATGGGTCTGGAACGTCTTGCCTGCGTAATGCAGGGCGTGGATAACCTCTTCGAGGTGGATACTGTGCAGAATATCATGAAGCACATCCAGAAGCTCGCAGGCGTGACCTACAAGGAAGGC
>JAZQAA010000274.1:0-1737 GCA_045544975.1 Oscillospiraceae bacterium
CCTGTTCCGGATGTAATCACACCGATGGTACGGGGCATTGCCGGAAGCTGCCGTTTGGCAGATTCGTCAAACAAGCCCTGCTCTCGAAGCTTGGATTTTCGCTGTTCAAGCTGAAGCTGCTGGGTTCCGATGCCGTCAGGCTGCATATCGGTGACGGTGAGCTGGTACACACCATCCCATTCGTAAACGGTCAGACCGGCACTGACAATCACGCTCATGCCGTTTTCCGGAAGGAAACGAAGCCGTGACGCACTTGTACGGAACATGACAGCTTTAATGACGCAGTCCTGATCCCTGAGGGAAAAATAATAATGTCCGGAGCGGTGCGCCACGAAATTGGAAATCTCACCTCTGATCATGAACCGCTGCAAATTCCGATCCTCACGAACCTTGGACGCCATATAGCGATTGATCTGTGAAACAGTCAGCACAGCCATCTTCAGCCCTCCGATCTTCTGCTGCGTATGGCGGCATAAATTGCAGTACCGGCAGCGTTATCGCAGGAAAACTCAGGCTTTGCAAAAACCGCATCCTTGACGCATTGCAGACGCTGCTGGATCAGCAGATCGGACATGACGCCGCCTGCGTAGACAATCGGGTGCTCCCCATGCTCGTCCATGACTCGTTTCGTCATTTCCAGCAGAACATCGGAAATAGCGCACAGACAGCGCTTGGCGATGTCGCAGGGAGCTTCCCCTTTTCGGAGCGCGTCCGCGCACTGATTTTCAAGACCGGAAAGGCAGCAGTCCGCGCCCTTCATTGTCGGACGATAACGGAACTCCTTTTTGCTCTGCATTGCAAGCTGCTCAAGCTCTGCACCACAGGGGAACTGCAGTCCAAGCATCAGCCCAACACGATCCACTGCCTGTCCAGCTTTCAGATCAAGACTGGATGCAAGCGGGGTAATCCGAATCAGCTGTTCCTGATCCGGCTCACAGAGAACACAGTCCGTTGTTCCGCCGCTGACATGGAATGCAATAAAGGGGTGTTCCAGATAGTGCAGGGCATCCGCTGAATACAGGGCTGCAAGGATATGTCCCACCTGATGGCTTGTCCGGAGAACGGGTACTTCAAGCATCTGACCAAGCATTCTTGCTGCGCCTTCACCGCACAGAAAGCAGGGCATATAAGAGCCATCTGCGCTGCGCGGACGAGTGGAAACACCGATTCCGGAAATAGAAATTCCGGACAGATTCAGACCTTCCAGTACATCGGGAAGCTGTACAGTATGGTGAAACACTGCATCACTCTGGCGAAGCCCCTTTTCGCCGGGCTTCACGGGCAGGAGCTTGCGTGAATGCTGTACAACACAGCGGTCGCTGTCATAGATGGCAGCGGATGTGGTATAATTGCTTGTATCGAGGCCAAGAAAAAGCGGCATCAGACTTCCTCCGGTACTGCTTCCTCGGACTTCGGCAGGCTTCTTGTATATGCACCGAGCACACCATTGATGAAAGCAGTATCTTCCTGATAAGTATACTTCTGAGAAATTGCAACAGCCTCACTGACTGCAACATTCACAGGAATTTTCGGCATATATTTGATTTCAAAAATTGCCATCCGCAGCAAGATCAGATTGATGCGGGGAATTCTTCCAACAGCTCGTTTTTTGCTGTAGGAAGCAATCACTTCATCAAGCTCAGCAGCATGGTTCAAAACCCCTTCTACAAGCTGCTTGACTTCATTATCCACCGTAATCTCTTCAACCTCTTCCGCAATCGCATACAGCTCCTCGGG
>JAZQAA010000275.1:0-2555 GCA_045544975.1 Oscillospiraceae bacterium
CAAAAGGCTGCACAACGACCGTATTTCTAAAAGCGAGATCAGTATTACGATCCGGCCAAACGCCATCCACTATAAGCGTGATTGTTCCATCCGCATTCTCTGTATAGTCGACGACTTCTCCAAAAGGCGGGTATTGCGTGACATGCATCTTCTCATATTCGTAGCTGTCACTATCCTCATCATAGCTGCAGTACTCCCGCAGCTGTTCAACCGTTACCGGGAAATACGTTGTCATGATACTCTCATATTCCTCGGCAGGAATCCTTTTTGTATCAGAAGGCAATGTTTTGCCGGTATGTATCCGATAGATTGAATCATACAGGGATGGTGTCAAAATATCTCCGGCATTACTGCTGTCCCAGTCTTCAGCAAGAACTTCGAGATCCAAATAACTGAGTCCTGATATGTATTTCTTCGTCAGCTCCCTGCACTTTTCCGAAAGCGGACTTATTCTCCAATACTGTCTGATACAGCCGTGCGCGATCACTGTTTCATAGGCATATATGAAATACCCTTTTTCCGTAAGCTTTATCTCGGCAACATTATTTACCGAAATATTCTGTATTTCCGGCGTACCGTCTTTCTTCCAATGGATTCCTATGTAACAAGCCTGTAATTGCCCCTTCCGAAAAACAAAAGTCACTGCCCCGATCAATCCGTCCCGCTGCACATCAAAAACAGTGACCATCGAATCCTGCCCGTTCAGGTAGTCAGTGTAAAACTCTTCTACCTTTTCAGGATTCTGCATATTAGCATCCTCTGCTACACTTACCAGCCCGTCATTCCCCAATTGCTCTACAACAGCTTTCCGCTGTTCACTTGTAAACTCACTGACACCGGAAGAATAGTGCGCAGTATCCGCAACTATGGAATCCTTATAGAGTTCTTTGACTGATTCTGCTGCTGCCAGGGCCGTATTCTGCAGCTGCTCCTTTTCTTCTTCTGAAAGAAAATCCGCAGAATGCGGAGTAAATGGATTTTCCGGCTTCTCAGATGATTCCTCGGCTGACTTCTCAGATGGCTCCCCATCTGGCTTCTCGGATAGCTCCGGGGCGTTTTCTGTCCTGCCTTGCGCCGCAGTCGTAGCCGTGAAATTCTCTTGAACCGGTGCACCCTGCAGTTCTCTGTCCGCACATGCCGTAACGCATAATGTCATTAATATACAAATTGTTATGTAAACACTCTGCCTCATGCTTATTTGCCTGTCAGCCTCATCAGTATAGGCTTATGCCCCGGCCTCTTACAGACCGGGGCATAAGCCACCTCTTAACTTCTTATTTCTTCTTCACCGGGTAGCAGATTTCCGTTACGAATTCATCTGGGTTCTGTGTCTCATGCGGGCTGACGTGGTATATGTTGAACATCGGCCCAGCAGGCTCGCAGCCGTTCGCTTCCATCCATGCGATCACAGCAGCATAGACATCCGTGATTTGAGTGTAGCTTCCCTGGTAGGTACAGCTTGCGACCGTTACCTCTGGAAGCGTTCGGAACTTTACATGCTCAGTATCGGGATAGTTTCCCCTGACGGTCTTCCACGCCATCATATCCACATTTTCTTCCTTGTATTCGCCGTCGAGATAGGTAACTGCACAAAGGCAGGGATCATCCTCCACAAGATTCATCCGGCAGGTCTCTTCTGTCAGCTTGCCCCAGATCATGCCCTCGTCCTCATAGCGGGGAATGATCATCCGGATTGTCGCGGCATAGCGCTCAGGAATAGTCTTGAGGGTCACGTTGTAACTCATGTCTTCTTCCTTTCTCAGCCTTTTTCTGGCTGCGTCCAGAAGCGTCAGCTTATATGCTGTATCCCTTGACAAGGCCTCCAGTTCTTCCTGCCTGGCAGAAAAGAACTGATCGAGTTTCTCCCGATCATCATAGGCTTCAAGAATCCTGACGATATCCGCAAGAGAAAACCCCATATCCTTCAGGGCGGCAATGCGTCCCGCTATAGGGAGCTGGTCCTCTCTATAATATCGGTAATCCGTGAAGTGATCGATTTCAGCCGGTTTCAAAAGCCCGATCTCATCATAGTGGCGGAGCATTCTGACGCTGACTCTGGACAGTTTTGAAAATTCTCCGATTTTCAGCATGGCGGTACCTCCTGTTGCTGTTTTTTGAGCTCATGTCAAGCTTAATGCCTGCCACTGTGTGAGAGTCAAGGGCCGAAACAAGAATAAACAGTCATTGCCTCTTTAACTGCAAAAACCAGATTCTACCAAAAGCACTGATGTTTTTAATTGTAAAACTCAAGTTCTATCAAATACACTTACTTTTTTTAAGGTGCCGGTAAGTGCAAATCCCAGATTTCTCATCTGTGATTACACTTTTGCGCCAATATGTAAGTGCAGATCCCTATTTAAAGTATTTGCATTGAAAATCTCTCCGGATTTTTCATTGCAGATCAGTATTTTGGTCATCTGCACTTAAATTTCTGAAAAAAAGTTGATCACAGAATCAAAAATGCTCAAATGCACTTATTGCCCCTTACAAAAATGTAATGGCAAAACTTCAGATCAACAATCTGCACTTAAATCCCCTGAATACATGTAAGCGCA
>JAZQAA010000276.1:0-1779 GCA_045544975.1 Oscillospiraceae bacterium
GTGAAGCACGGGCTTGATGCCAAGAATGGAAGCAATCGCTGCACCTGCAGAAGTCACTCTGCCGCTCTTTTTCAGAAGCTCCAGCGTATTTACTGCAAGATAAATACTCGCATTGAACGCAGTTTCTTCAAGCTTATCACAAATTTCCTGTGCACTGAGTCCCTGCTTTGCAAGAAAAACTGCATCACGGACAGAAGCAAGCTGGGAAACAGAAATCCGCTTGTTATCTGCAACAACTACTCTGCCATTGTAATCCTCTGCAAGTGCCTTCGCAGTACTGCAGGACCCACTGAGCGCGGATGACATAGGAATATGCACAAGTGCATCATATTCAGCAAGCACCTGATCCCAGAGCTGTGTTACGCTCTCCGGGGAAGGCTGGGATGTGGAAACCTCACTCCCTGCAGCGAGCTTATCAAAAAACTCCTCATAAGTGCATGATACACCTTCAAGATACTCTTCACCATCCAGAATAAAGGGCATCGGGAGAAGGAATACCCCCATTTCTTTGGCAAGCTCCGGTGTAATGCCGCTATTCGTATCAGTTACAATTGCAATTCTCTGCATAATATTCTCCTTTTTTTATCTCCTGAAATTCAATGAACAGCTCCTCAGCATGATGTGAAGAGCATATGCTCACAAAATATCTTGACTCCTATTCCAATTAAAATCAGTCCGCCCACAATCTGTGCATATCCGCCCATATGACTGCCAAATCTCACACCGAGCACAATTCCTGCAATTGCACAAAGGAATGTCACCGAAGCAATGACCATTGCCGCGGCAGCAATAGAAACCCCTGCCAATGCTGCAAAACTGATCCCAACCGCAAGTGCATCCACACTTGTCGCAAAGCCCTGCAGCAAGACCAAACGAAAACTGAAGGCATAGGACTCTGCAGATGTTTTGCAGCGAAGTGCATCGAGTATCATCCTGCCGCCAATGTAACTCAGCAGCAGCAGTGCAATATAGTGATCAAGTACCATGATATAGCTTGCAAACGCCATACCAAGGTAATAGCCAATCACGGGCATGATCCCCTGAAAAATGCCAAAGCACAAAGCCATTGCGCCTGTCTGCGGCTTTGTCAGAGAACGGCAGCATAAACCATTTGTGACAGAAACCGCAAACGCATCCATGGAAAGTCCAAACGCAATCAGGAACAGCTGCACAGACGACATAACAGACTCCTTACTACCGTTTAATCCTCCGGTGCCTTCTGCGCAAGGCGTACAGAATACTGCGCGCGGAACTGTGCAAAGGTTCCTTCATCAAGAGCGGCACGGATCTTTTCGGTCAAAGTATTATAAAAATACAGATTATGCATTACGGCAAGTCTGCCGGCAAGCATTTCATTTGACTTAAACAGATGGCGTACATAGGCTCTTGAAAAATTACGGCATACAGGACAATCGCACTCCGTATCAATCGGACGAGGATCTGTTTCGTAAGCCTGATTTTTCAGGTGACGGATTCCATCCCAGGTAAACACGGTGCCGTGTCTTGCATTTCGGGAGGGCATCACGCAGTCAAACATATCAATTCCCCTTGCAACCGCTTCAATGATATTGGAGGGTGTACCGACACCCATCAGATATCTGGGCTTATGCACTGGCATAAAGGGGGTCACGGCATCCAGAACACGGTACATATCCTCAGTTGGCTCGCCAACTGCAAGACCGCCGATTGCGTAACCGTCAAGATCAAGCTCACGGATTTCTTTCATATGGTTTACACGCAAATCATCAAAACAGCAGCCCTGGTTAATACCAAACAACA
>JAZQAA010000277.1:0-6686 GCA_045544975.1 Oscillospiraceae bacterium
AAGTAAATTCAAAAGCCGCTTCCGGATCATTTCCAGAAGCGGCTTTATCCATTATCTGACAATACAGCAGAACAGCTCACTCTTCATATCAACAATTGTGCTGAGCTCTACCTTTTTTCCATTTTTAAAAACAATGCACTGTTCATATAGATCGATTCTTCTCACTGTTCCTTCCAACATTGCATACGAACCGCCTTGCTTTTGCTGATCCGGAACAAAATAGGTAACTCTGACAGCTGGCTCTTCTTCCAGATGATCCTGAAGAACCATCAGCTGTGTATCAAGAAGTGATTCTTCATCTTCGGTACGCGCCTTCCAAGGCGCTGTTATCCTTTCTGTTTCCTCTATTTCTTCTTCATATCCATTCAGTGCCGCAAACGGTGCAAATTGTGCAGCTCTTTCATGCTGCGATAATCGCTTTGTATGCAGATAAATGGGAAATGAATGATATAGAATATCATCATAACAATGTAAGCTTTTCATCTCTTTTCTGCCTCCTAATTATGCACGGTGTCCGCCCACCTGACCGTTTCGCTCAATTGTTGTTGCACCTTCTTCATAGTTCATTCCTTTCAAAACAGCGTTTTTTCCGAACTTATTTCTGATCTGCAGCAAGGTTTTCTGGATGCTCTTTTCTCTTTTCAGGAACGCTTCTTCCTGCATTCTCTCCTTCATCAGCTCCTCATAATCCGTAAATAAATCCAGCTGCATCTCCTCCCCTTCCGGAACTGTTTCCGGAACAATATGATTGGCAACCACATACATCCGCCGTATCGTCAATTCTCTGTTCGCAATCTGATCATATAATTGCAGAGCAGCCTCAACAATTTGTCTTGTGGAAGAAGTCGGTGCCAATAAATTGATAGAACCATGTGCAGCCTTCGGAACCTTTCTTCCATAATGATCTGTGGTAACCGCGCCATGATAATTCTTACGGCGCTCCGGATCTGTCAAATTCTCAATATCATATCCAATGGTCAGCACAAGCTGATCCGTCATCACGCCTTTTTCAACCATGTCGAGTACAAGCAGCTCCGTCATTTCATGAATAATCAACCTTCCCTTCTCAAAAGAATAAGGCTGCTGGAGCACCTGACCGGAGCTGAGACTCTTGTTCTGCGGCTGATATGCTTTAATATCTGCAAGTGTACAGGTTTCTCTCCCCCATGCATGATCAATCAAAAGCTCAGCGTTCACGCCAAACATCTTATAAAGAAGCTGCGCGTTGTAAAATTCCTGCTTTTTTCCGAGTGAACACCTTGCAATGTCCCCCATTGTATAGATACCCTTCGAAGCGAGCTTCCTGGCATACCCATTGCCAATTCTCCAGAAATCCGTTAACGGGCGATGATGCCATAATGTCTGCCGATAAGAAATTTCATCAAGCTCCGCAATTCGGACACCGTTCCTATCCGCCGGCATTCGCTTCGCAACAATATCCATTGCAATTTTCGCAAGATAGAGATTGGTTCCGATTCCTGCTGTTGCTGTAATTCCCGTTTCCTGCAAAACATCAAGAATCATTTTGCAGGTAAGCTCCCGTGCTGTCATCCGATAACTTTTCAAGTAGGCTGTTGCATCAATAAATACTTCATCAACTGAATAAGCGTAAATATCCTCCGGCGCAATGTACCGAAGATATATCTGATAAATCTGCGCGCTCACTTCCATATACCGCGCCATTCTTGGCGGTGCAATCAGATACGCGACCGCAAGTGCCGGATCTGCTTGAAGCTCTTGCGCATAATACGATGTACCATGCAGTATCCTCTGCGGTGCATTCCGGCTTCGCCCGAGATTGACTTCCTTTATTTTTTCTACCACCTCAAACAATCTTGCTCTTCCGCCTATCCCATAGGTTTTTAATGAAGGGGATACAGCAAGGCAAATCGTTTTTTCTGTTCTGCTCGGATCTGCTACAACAAGATTGGTATCCAAAGGATCAAGTCCGCGATCTGCACATTCTACCGAAGCATAGAATGATTTCAGATCAATTGCAATATAAATGCGCTTATCCATTCTTATCCCTTCTCCGAAAATTTGTTCTCTTTTTTACATTATAGCATATTCTTTTCTAAAAATCAATAGAAAATCGAAAAAATTTTCGATAAAATGAAAGGTAAAAAATAGATTCCGGATTGACAGAATCGGAATCAAAGTATATAATAAATACAGCATATTCATTATGGAGGTATTCTATGAACTGGACTAACCAATATCAAAAAGCACTAACATTCAGCTATGACGATGGCAACGCACAGGATATCCGACTTGTTGAATTGCTGAATCGTTATGAACTGAAATGTACATTCAACCTGAACAGCGGGCTGAATGGTGAAGACGGCGCATGGAAATATAAGGACGCATGGGTACATAGACTCCATCTGCCGGAATGCAGAGAACTATACAAGGGGCATGAGATTGCTGTGCACGGCAGCAGACATCTGGCACTGCCTGAACTTTCCTATGAAGAAATGCGCAAGGAAATAACGGAGGATGTTAAGCGGCTCAGCCAGATCTTTGGTGAAACACCTGTAGGCATGGCATATGCCTATGGAGCATACAACCGCGAAGCAATAGAGATCGCTGGCAGCGCAGGACTCCGTTATGCAAGAACCACACACAGCACGCACAGTTTTGATATGCAGGAAAATCTGATGGAATTTGCAGCAACCTGCCATCATGATGATGAGATGCTTTTTTCTCTTGCAAAGCGCTTTCTGCAAAGTGAAACAGAAAAGCCCCAGATTTTTTACATCTGGGGACATAGCTATGAATTTGACGGCAATCACAACTGGGACAGAATGGAGCGCCTTTGTGAAATGCTTGCAGGAAGAAAGGATATTTTTTACGGAACAAACGCTCAAGTCCTGCTCTGAATTCAGAGAATCTCCTCCGGTACCACCTGCGCCATGCGCTCATATGCAAGCGCACTCGGATGCAGATGATCGCCGCTGTCATATCCATCTCCAAAGGCGGATGGATTGGCAGGATTACATACAGCTGCCGCAAAATCAATACAGCCGTCAGCTTCATTCGTTGACCGCATCCAGGCATTGACGGACTGACGCAGTTCCTCACGGAAATCTGCATAAGTACGCCATCCCTCAATTGGAAGAAGCGTGCCGAGATAGGCTTTCATACCATAGCCGTGGGCAAGCTTGATATAATTGCGGAGCCCCTCGATCATTTCCTCAGCAGTAGGAAGATCACTCCATGGACGGAACGGATTGACTTCCGTACCAACAGGATGGATAATATCATTGATACCATGCTGAATAATGACTGTATCTGCACCGCTGACGGGCACCTCATGCGGAAATCGTGTACTTCCCTTGAGTCCATAGGAATCATAGGTGATATTATCGTACTGACGCAAAATCCGGGTACCGCTGGCAGCCTTTCGAATCACAGCAGTATTTCCCTTCCCTGTCTGCAATACACGCTGCATCAGATAATCGGGCCATGCCTGTGCCGTAATAGAATCGCCGAAGCAAACAATAGTACGCTTTTCTGAGGAAGTCAACACCTCAATATCACTCAGGAAATAGAACCAATTGGTTTTACGGGAATCATTCACCGGAAGTGATGCGCTGGCTGTCTGATCGCCGATTGCGTAGTAGCCCTGCGAAAGAGGGCCGGTAATGTGCACAGCACTCCGAAGCTCCGTAAATTCCTTAAAATACAAACTCACTGCAATTGTTTCTCCGCAGGAAACTGAAAATGTAATCGGATCGCTTGTCTTTCGTCCACCGGCAGGAATGGTAACAGAGGATGCACCATCAAAAGTCAACTGGCAGGTGCTCTCGGTATTGATTGCATCGCCGGACAGCGCACGCGCAATATGGGCGGATGTCAATGTCACGGATTCTGTTCCACAAAAATTATCCAGCGTAATTCTCACTGCTTCGCCGCTCAGCATCATCTTCACAGGATAACGGAGCGTCAGATTCCGTCCATAATTTTCAGGACGGCGGTCGTTAATAGAAATGGCATTTCCCCAGGCAGTTACCCACTTGGCAGCATGGTCATACATCATAAATCCAAATTCCTTTCACAGAACAATTTCTATCCTATCATACCATGTTTCTTTCAATTTGTCAAATGATAAAAATTCTCTTGACAAAGCGAGAAAATTGTGCTATACTATAAAAAAATAAGAGAAACGCAGGGAAGAAACAGAGTACTGTGCCTCTCACTTTCAGAGAAGTCCTGGTCGGTGTGAAGGATTAAGTGAAGTACAGGAATACAGTTCGGAGCGGATCTTCTGAAATTACAGTAGGAAGGTACGGAGTGGCGCTCGTTATCGCGCCAAGAGGTTATTTCTCCGGAAATAACAAACTGAGGTGGTACCACGAACGCAATCGTCCTCTGCTTTTTGGCAGGGGGCGTTTTTATTTTCACGGAGGGAATGCTTATGAAACGAAGGCTTCTGACTGCACTGATCATCCTGCTTGCGCTGATCTTGCTTTTTCCGATGAAAATCGCCTATAAGGACGGCGGTTCGGTGGAATACAAAGCGATTCTGTATTCTGTGTACAAGGAGCACAGTCTTTCGCCGGAGCCGGGCTATTACAATATCGGTACTGTGGTCACCATTCTGGGGTTTGAAGTGTACAACGATGTACAGAATTCTGTACCGGAACCAATCTCAAAATCATCATAAAAGGAGAAAAGAACAATGACAGTATTTGAAGAACTGCAAAGAAGAGGTCTGCTCGCACAGCTGACCGACGAAGAAGAAATCAAGGAACTGATCAACGAGGGCAAAGCGACCTTCTACATTGGCTTTGACCCGACAGCGGATAGCCTGCATGTGGGTCACTTCATGGCAATGTGTCTGATGAAGCGTCTGCAGATGGCTGGCAACAAGCCGATTGTCCTGATTGGCGGCGGTACCGCCATGATCGGCGATCCCTCCGGCAAAACCGATATGCGCAAGATGATGACTCCTGAAACCATTCAGCATAATGTAGATTGCTTCAAGAAGCAGATGAGCCGTTTCATTGACTTTGCAGATGACAAGGCGATCATCGTGAACAATGCGGACTGGCTGATGAATCTGAATTATGTGGAGCTGCTGCGCGATGTCGGCGCACACTTCAGCGTGAACAGAATGCTCTCCCATGAGTGCTACAAGCAGAGAATGGAGAGAGGTCTGACATTCCTCGAATTCAACTACATGATCATGCAGAGCTACGACTTCCTCGAACTGTTCCAGAAGTACGGCTGCAACATGCAGTTCGGCGGTGACGACCAGTGGGCAAATATGCTCGGCGGTACAGAACTGATCCGCAGAAAGCTCGGCAAGGATGCCTACGCCATGACCATTACTCTGCTTCTGAACTCCGAGGGCAAGAAGATGGGTAAGACTGAAAAGGGTGCTGTATGGCTGGATCCTGAGAAGACTTCTCCCTATGATTTCTTCCAGTACTGGAGAAATGTGGCAGACGCCGATGTTATCAAGTGCCTGAAGATGCTGACATTCGTTCCGGTTGAAGAAATCGAGGAAATGGAAAAGACCATGGAAGGTGCTCAGTTCAACAAGGCGAAAGAGCTGCTTGCTTACGAGCTCACTGCTCTTGTTCATGGCGAAGAAGAAGCAAAGAAGGCTCTGGACGCTGCAAAGGCAGTCTTCGCAGGCGGCGGTAATTCCGAAAATATGCCGACTACTGAGCTGACAGCGGATCAGCTGACGGACGGTACCATGAACATCCTTGATATGATGATGGCTGCAAAGCTCATCCCCACCAAATCCGAAGGCAGACGACTTGTTCAGCAGGGCGGTGTCAGCGTCAATGGTGAAAAGGTAACCGACCCCACAGCGATGATCGCTGTAGATGGTGAAGTAATCATCAAGAAGGGTAAGAAGGTTTTCCATAAGATTGTTCTCGCATAAATATAACAAAAAACGCTCCTTTCCTAAAAGGAGCGTTTTCAATTATACATAAATCAAGTCGGTATCTTTGTCAGCGTTTCCCAAGCTGCCAGAAGGCCACCGCACTCGCAGCAGCAACATTCAGGGAATCAACACTATGTGCCATGGGAATCAAGACTGTGTAATCACTCTCTTGTATTGTTTTATCGCTGAGTCCCTCACCTTCTGATCCAAGAATGATCGCAAGCTTTTCTTCCTTCATCAGAGGTTCATAATCAATGCTGACTGAATCTTCCTTGAGTGCCATTGCAGCAGTAGAAAATCCAAGAGCTTTCAGTAACGGCATCCCCTGCTCCGTCCAATCTGCTCCCTTTGATGGAATGTAGGTCCATGGTATCTGAAACACAGTGCCCATACTTACTCTTGCTGCACGCCGATACAAAGGGTCACTGCAGCCGGATGTCAAAAGGACTGCATCCAGATTCAATGCTGCTGCACTCCGGAAAATCGCTCCGATATTTGTCGGATTCATTACATTTTCAAGAACTGCGATTCTTGTTGCTCCACGACAGGTATCTTCTACGGAAGGCAGTGTCTTTCTTCTCATTGCACACCACGCGCCCCTTGTAAGATAAAATCCAGTCAGCTGCTTCAGAATTGACTGCGGAGCAGTGTAGATCGGAATATCTAAGCATCTTGCAAGAACATCGGCAATTTCCCCATCATATTTTCCTTCTTCTATCAGCATGGACACGGGCATATATCCCGCATCAAGTGCCCTCAGAATTACTTTCGGGCTTTCTGCAAT
>JAZQAA010000278.1:0-3653 GCA_045544975.1 Oscillospiraceae bacterium
GGGGATATTGACGAGGGCGAATGCCTGTCTCTTTATGGACAGTATGTGACGCATCCGAGGTTCGGTCCGCAGTTCCAGGTAGAGTCCTGCGAGCGCAAGCTGCCGAACACCACTGACAGCATCCGGCGTTACCTCGCCTCCGGCGTCATCAAGGGGATCGGCAAGGTTCTTGCCGATAAAATTGTCCAGACCTTCGGCGCAAGAACGCTTGAAATCATGGAAAACGAGCCGATGCGCCTGATGGAAGTGCGTGGAATGTCCCAGCGCAAATGCGAGGAGGTTGCAGAAGAAGCAAAGCATATTTTTGCGCTCCGCAGTGTGATTTCCTATTTTGAGAACTATGGGATCAAATCGCGTTACGCCATGCGCGCCTTCCGCGTCTGGGGTGAGCGCTGTCAGGAGGTAGTGGAAGAAAACCCCTACCTGATGTGCCGTGAAGAAGTCGGGCTGCATTTTAAAAATGTGGAAAGCTATGCTAAAGATCTGCGGATTCCGCGAACAGCACAGTGCCGCATCGGCGCCGGCATTATCTATCTTTTGCAGCACAATTCCGGACTTGGACACACCTGCCTGCCGCTGGACAGGCTTGCATCGACGGCGGTTTCGTTCCTTGCCATTAACGAGCCTGCCTTCTATGAGGCATACCAGCAGGAACTGAAGAATGACACAATCGTAGAATACATCAAGGGAGAACGAGAATTTGTCTACCTGAAGGAATTCTACGAAGCAGAAGAATATATCACGGACCGCATTGGTGTAATGCGGGATTTCAGTGCAAGGGATTCGAAGAATTACGAATCCATGATTGTAGAAGAGGAACGGAAAAGCGGCATTCAGTATGCCGCACTCCAGAAGGAAGCCATTCAGGCCGCACTGTCAAGAGGACTTCTGATTCTGACAGGCGGTCCCGGTACAGGTAAAACCACAACGCTCAATGCGATCATTTCGCTTTATGAAAAGCAGGGATGCCGCGTAATGATCGCGGCGCCGACAGGCCGTGCGGCAAAGCGTATCTCGGATCTAACGGGCTATGACGCCAAAACCATCCATCGTCTGCTGGAAGTACAGTTCGATGCAAACGGTATGCAGAAATTCCTGCACAACGAAAACAACCCCCTTGCCTGCGATGTTCTGGTAGTGGACGAGATGTCCATGGTGGATGTTCTTCTCTTTTCCAATCTGCTGCGTGCCCTGCGGCTTGGCTGCAAGGTGATTCTTGTGGGAGACAGCGACCAGCTGCCCTCCGTCGGAGCCGGAAATCTGCTGCGGCATCTGATTGAAAGCAAATGTATGCCGCTGATTGAACTCAAGGAAATCTTCCGACAGGCACAGCAGAGCTGCATTGTAACCAACGCGCATAAAATCGTACACGGAGAAATGCCGGATCTGTCGCAAAAGGACAATGATTTCTTTTTCTTTCATCGCATGGAATTTCCGCAGGCAGCGGAGCTCTTGATTGATCTTGTCTGCCGCCGGCTTCCGAATGCCTACCAGTATTCGCCGACGAAGGATATTCAGGTCATCTGTCCGTCAAGGCGCGGTGTTCTGGGAGTTGTTGAGCTGAACAAGGCGCTGCAGTCCCGTCTCAATCCTCCCATGGCGGAAAAGGCGGAAGTCAAATCTGCACTCTATCAATTCCGTGAAGGCGACAAGGTCATGCAGACTAAGAATAATTACGATATCACCTGGTCCAAGGACGGTGAAAACGGTACTGGTATTTTCAACGGAGATATCGGACATATTCGTACGATCAACCGCCGCAGGGGCGAAGCCATTATTGATTTTGACGGAAGAATCACGGTATATCCCCTATTGCTGATGGAACAGCTGGAACTGGCATATGCCATTACCGTCCATAAAAGCCAGGGCAGCGAATTCGAAGCTGTGGTCATTCCCTTGCTCGGGAAATTTGAGAAGCTCAGCTATCGAAATCTCTTATATACGGCAGTCACGCGTGCCAAGAAGCTGCTGATCCTCATCGGTTCCCCTATTAAGGTCGAACAGATGGTCAGCAATAACCGCCGAACCAACCGCTATTCCTGTCTCAGACATATGCTGGAAAAAGGATTGACCGAACATGATGGAATGGAAGACACTGACAGCATCTTTACTTAATTTCCTGTACCCCAACCGCTGCCCCTGCTGCGATGACTTTATTCAGGCATCATGCCGGATCTGCGATCAATGCGCTCGGGAAACTGCGCTGTCACCCGATGATTACTGCCATTTCTGCGGCAAAATCCCCTGCAGATGCAAGAAGCATAAGTGGCATTACGACCGTGCGGTGGTTTGTTCTGCCTATCGGGACGGTGCGGTCAAGGGAATTCTCCATCTGAAAACCAGCACCAACCAGAACTTTGCCTATCATGCTGCAAGGGTTCTGGCATCGGCACTGCAGGAGGACGAGCTTGCTGCAACAATTGACTGTGTGGTTCCGGTGCCGATGCACCGTTCCAAGCAGCGCAGCCGCGGTTATAATCAAGCCGCCCTGATCGGAAAGGAAATCGCAAGGATATTGGATTTGCCCTATCGGGAGGATCTGCTCTTCAAGGAAGAATCCGATATTGAACAGCACACACTCAGCGCACAGGAACGCGAAAGGCATCTTGAACATTTCGGCATTCATCCCATTTCGCTTGATGGAATGCGGATCTTGCTCTGTGATGATGTTCTGACAACGGGCAGCACCATGAACCGCTGTGCTGCACTTTTGAAACAACAAGGGGCTTCATTTGTGATTGCTGCCGCTGCAGCCACAACTGCATCCCAATAATAGGAGGAAACCACATGAATACACCGGATATCGGAATTGATCTGGGTACTGCTAATGTCGTGATGACGCTCGGAAAGAAGGGCGTCGTCCTTGCAGAACCCTCTGTGATCGCCTATAATACCTGCACTGATCGCATTCTGGCAGTCGGCCATGAAGCCTATCGGATGATCGGCAAAACGCCGGCATATATGAAGGTGGTTCATCCGCTGACAGAAGGCGTCATTTCCGATGATTTGCTGACGCAGTGCATGATTCGTGAATTTTTGCTGAAGGTCAGCGGTCATCAGCTGATGAAGCCGCGTATTATTATCTGTGTACCTGCATTTATCACAGAACTGGAAAAGCGTGCAGTTGGTGATGCTGTGATGAGCGCAGGCTGCCGTAAGGCATACCTTATTGACGCACCGATTGCTGCAATGCTCGGTGCCGGTATCAACATCGGCAGAGCCAAGGGACACATGGTTGTGGATATCGGCGGCGGCACAACGGATGTAGCGATTGTTTCCATGAATGGTATTGTTACCTCCCATTCCATCAAGGTTGCCGGCAATCAGATCGATCAGGCAATCATGAAATACATGATGAACCGTTACAAGCTGCTCATTGGAGAGCAGACAGCGGAGCATATCAAAATCCGTCTGACCAATCTCTATGATCCGCGCGATGATGTGACTATGAATGTAAAGGGACGCAGCATTATGCGCGGACTTCCTGACACTGTGGAAATCAACGAAATGGAATTGTTCGATGCAATGGAGGACGAAATCTTCGCTATCATGGAAGCGATCAAAAAGGTTCTTGAAGAAACGCCTCCGGAGCTGGTCGGAGACATTTACGAAAACGGCATACTCCTGACAGGCGGCGGAGCACTGCTGGGAGG
>JAZQAA010000279.1:0-4174 GCA_045544975.1 Oscillospiraceae bacterium
CAAATGGATTAACCGACAGATTGAAATCAACGATCTTGATATGAAGTTGAAAAGCACGGAATATGATGATGTAAAGCTTGAGGAAATCCTTAACACTTATGAGAACTCAAGACAAGAGACCATCTATCCGTATGCCGAAAAAATGGGAAATTGCAAGGTCGTTTGTCTTGGCGGTGATCATATGATTTATGAGCAGAAGCCTGAAGAATGTGGTGATATTATCAAAGATTTTCTTGATGAACTTGGTGGTTGAATCCCAATTTATCAATAAGATGATCAACAAAATCCAGAGAAGAATTTTCATCTTCTCTGGATTTCCTTTTTTATGACCATTTCGCTTAGAGCATTATGTTCCGCGGACAATCAGCTCATTGCGCAGGACTGCAATCGTCAGTCCCTCAGCGTGGGGAACTGTCACCGTTACCGGTTCATCACCGTTGAGGTCGAACCAGTTATCGGAGAACGGCAGATCCAGTGTTCTGCAGTCAAGGCATACCGCCTTGACAAAGGCATCGGCAGTAATAGTAATCTCGAATTTATCGGATTTCTCGCAGATTTCTGTATGAATCTCCGGCTTCTGGAATGCAAACTTCTTGGGTACCACAAAGAGAACCGTGCTTTCACCGAGAACACCGTTCTCCGTTTCCAGTGCATAGGAGAGGTAACAGCTCCGCTTGTCCCTTTCCGTACGGATGAAGCTGCTCAGATCAAGCGACGGCAGATCGCAGGCGGACAGTGCGGGACAGCTGACCGGCAGGCTTCCTTCTGTGATGATGGTAGAATCCGCTCTTCGCAAAGCCCAGCGGACGATGCCGTTTACTGGTTCCATCGTCTCGTTGGAAAGATTGAAAACCGGATGCGCCGCATCGCGTTCCTCCACACTCAGCAGTACCGGCGCATAGAAGCGCTTGGCGTAATGATGCAGTCCCTTCCATCTGCCGTAGAAATCAATGCTGCTCCACGAAATGACAGGGTTGGTGTCATTGAGCTGCCAGTAGACAGAACCCATGCAGCGACCTCTTGCACGGCGCATATGCTCCACATTTGCACGGATGCATTCTGCCTGCACCAGCTGGGAGCTGTAAATGAGTTCATCAAAGCTTTCCGGATACCGTACCATCTGTGCAAGGTAATACATCAGCTTTTCGTTGCCCTGTGCGCATTTCTGGTGTGCTTCCATCACGGGGGACATGAGGTTCAGATCGCCCTTTGCCGGATCGCATACGGTGAGGAGCGTTTTCAGACTCGGAACGGACTCAAAGCCGTATTCCGAATTGAAACGGTAGTAGAGTTCTCGGAACGCCGTGAACGGCTTGAAGCCATGCCATACATCCCAGTAGTGCATATCACCGGCGTGGTTGGAAGCCGTATCCTTGCAGCCGCCATAGGCGGAAGGAGAAGAACGCCAGTAGAAATGCTGCGGGTCAAGCTCCTTCACAATTGCCGGCATCCGGCGCTCGAACTGCTCAAGATAATCCGCCTTTGCCTCCGGATTGTCCGGAAGTCCCCAGGTTTCGAAGGCGGTTTCAATTTCATTGTTGCCGCACCACATACACAGGGACGGATGATTACGAAGTCGCAGAATATTGTCACGGATTTCAGCTTCCGTTGTCTGCCAGAATGCATCCGTCAGCCAATAATTAGCACAGGCAAACATGAAATCCTGCCATACAAGCAATCCGTTCTCATCGCAGAAATCATAGAATGCCTTGTCCGGATAAATGCCGCCTCCCCAGATGCGCACAACATTGAAATTCGCATCCACACAGGACTGCAGGAGTGCTCTTGTCTTTTCAACTGTGACGCGCGGAAGAAGGCTGTCCTGCGGAATGATATTTGCGCCCATTGCAAAAATATCCTTGCCGTTCAGGCAGATGCAGAAGGACTCGCCCCATTCATCCGGCTCCTGCCGGATGGTAACGGTGCGCAGACCGATGCGCTCCGTTTTTTCATCGAGAATTTCACCTTGCGCATCACGCAGAAGAACCTGCGCTGTGTAAAGCGGCTGCTCGCCGATGCCATTCGTCCACCACAGCTGCGGATCCTCTATCCGCGCCGTGATGCTTGCACGGCTGCCTGCAAAGGAAACCGCTTCGCTGTGCAGGAGAATTGTGCCGTCCGGCGCCGTCAGGAGCAGTTCGCCTGTAACGGGCGCATCGGATTCTGTATGGATTTCTGCTGTGAGTGTGACAGTTCCGTTTTCGTGGAGCTGTCTGTAGTAAACATCCTGTATTCTGGCACCCTGCCAGCATTCAAGGAAAACCTCACGCCAGATACCCATATCCGGGAGCTTCGGACCCCAGTCCCAGCCGAACATATAGTGGGCTTTGCGGATATGCGGAAAGCCTGCCACTGTGGAATCCACGCCCCACAGCGGATGCTCTGCCTGCTTTTGCGCAATATAGCGCAGCGGCGAGGAAATACGGACAGTCAATGTATTCTGCTCCTGCAAAAGTGCAGTCACATCAAATCTCCATCTGCGGTGCATATTGTCCGTCGTGCCGAGAAGTGCTCCATTGAGCTGGATTTCAGCGAGCGTGTCAATTCCGTCAAAACACAGCACCATGTGCTCGCTGGCATAGCCGGACGGAAGCGAAAACTCTGTCGAAAATTCAAAATCCTCTTCCGAGATGCGCATTGCATCCTCTTCATTTTCACGATAGTAGGGATCTTCAATGACTTTGTGGCTGAGCAGCGTATGATAGACAGAGCACGGAATACGGCAGGGATAGTTGGTTTCTGTTCCGCACCGGCGCATTTGCCAGCCGGTTGAGAGTGAAAGTTTTTTCATAGCCATTCCTTCTTTCCGATTATATTCAGATGATGCAGGACAAATTCCCAGGTCCGCATTGTTTTTTCTTTCATTATACCATATTTATAAATCAGTGTCAATGAAGCTTCTGACGGAAACTCATAGCCGGATTGTATCCAAAAGTTTACAAAAATCGCTTGACAAAGAGTCTAAAATATAGTAGCATTAAAGTAACAGGATTTGTGTGCACTTTTTTTGAACCGGCATATGCATATTTTTCTTGGTTTTATGCAGAATATCTTCAGAAAGGCATTGTTAAATCTGCATAAATTTTGCCATTTTTCAATGGAAAAATAGGCGGAATACCAGGGTCAAAAACCATTGACAAAAATATAACAATGTGCTACAATTAAGGTGAAGGGCGAGTCAGACAGATTCGTTCTTAATAGATGCAAATCACAGAGTATTTGATCCCGAACCGAATAGATTGGAGAGGAAAAGAATGAACGAAGCAAACACAACTGCTGCAAATGAGATGCTGGTTGACAGCGTTGAGACACTGATGGAGAAGATCCGTGCAGTCCGTGCCGCACAGGCACAGTTCGCAACCTACACGCAGGAGCAGGTTGACAAGATTTTCAAGGCTGCAGCGCTCGCTGCAAACCATGCAAGAATCTCCCTTGCCAAGATGGCTGTGGAGGAAACCGGCATGGGCGTAGTTGAGGATAAGGTGATCAAGAATAATTACGCAGCAGAGCATATTTATAATGCTTATAAGGATACCAAGACCTGTGGTATTATTGAAGAGGATCCGGTTTACGGAACCAAGCGCATTGCAGAGCCTCTGGGCGTGATTGCAGCGGTAATTCCGACGACCAACCCGACTTCCACTGCAATTTTCAAGACCCTGCTGGCACTCAAGACCAGAAATGGTATCATCATTTCCCCCCATCCGAGAGCAAAAAAATCCACCATCGCGGCAGCGAAGATTGTGCTTGAGGCTGCTGTGAAGGCAGGTGCTCCTGAGGGCATCATCGGCTGGATTGATGTTCCGTCCCTGGACATGACCAATACAGTTATGAAGGAAGCGGATATTATTCTTGCAACCGGCGGCCCCGGTATGGTAAAGGCTGCTTACTCCAGCGGTAAGCCTGCACTGGGCGTTGGTGCCGGCAATACGCCTGCTGTGATTGACAGCTCTGCGGATATTCAGATGGCTGTCAATTCCATTATTCATTCCAAGACCTTTGATAATGGTATGATCTGTGCATCCGAACAGTCCGTCATTGTAGATAAGACCATCTACGATGCTGTGAAGGCAGAATTCCAGAAGAGAGGCTGCTATTTCCTTACTGAAGAGGAAACCGAAAAGGTACGCAAGACCATCATTATCAACGGCGCGCTCAATGCCAAGATCGTTGG
>JAZQAA010000280.1:0-15079 GCA_045544975.1 Oscillospiraceae bacterium
GGGCATCCAGACATACGATCCGATGCTTCGGATTGACTCGCCGGAGATAAAAAATGAAATTCGAGCCAATGAATCCGGCGCCGCCTGTCACAAGTATGGTCATGGCATTCATTTATTTGAGCATTGCGCCGCCCTTCTGGATGGCGATCACTCCGGTGCGGACGATTTCCTTGATGCCGTAACCCTGCAGCAGCTCACGCATCTTTTCAAGCTGCTCCGCAGTACCGGAAACTTCAATGGTCATTGCATCCGTGCTCATGTCTGCAATTTTCGCGCCCATGATTTCACAGATGGTGAGGATTTCGCTTCTTTGTGCAGGATGTGCGCCAACCTTGATGAACTGCAGCTCTCTTGAGAGAAGCTCTTCGGGAGCCAGTGTCCGCACCTTCATCGTGTCCACGAGCTTGTTAAGCTGCTTTTCGATCTGCTGTGCAGTGTGTTCATCTCCGTCTGCGACGATGGTAATTCTGGAAATGGACGGATCACTGGTTACACCAACGGCAAGGCTGTCGATATTGAACGCACGGCGAGCAAAGAGTCCGGCAATTCTTGCCAGTACGCCGGCATGGTTTTCTACGAGAATGGAGATTGTGTGTTTCATGGAGGTTCCTCCTTTAAGAAAGTGTGGCTTCCTGCTCATCTACATGGCAGACCAGCAGATAGGACTTATCAGAAGAAGCGAGCTTCTCCAGCTTTTCTCGAGCCTGTTCCATTGTTTCAGCAGTGTCAGCCTCGATGCCATAGGAACGAGCCAGTGCTGCGAAGTCAGGGTTGCTCTCCAGATGTACAGCAATCTGACGATCCTTATAGAACTTGGTCTGCAATTCACGCACCATACCGAGACGGCGGTTGCACATGATAATCACCTTGACAGTGAGACCTTCCTGTACCATGGTGCCAAGCTCCATCAGCTGCATCTGGAAGGATCCATCGCCGCAGATGACAACAACCTCGCGGCTCTGATCTGCCATCTTTGCACCAATGCCGCAGGGGAGGGAGTAGCCCATTGTACCCATGCCGCCGGTGGTGAGGAAACGCCCGCCTTCGCGGATGCCGAAATTGTTGCAGCTCCAGATCTGATTTTGACCTACATCGGCAACACAAACTGTGTTGTCAGGAAGAATATCGGATACCATACGGATGAATGCCTTCGGGTTGATGGAACCATCCTCCGGAATCGGTTCTGCCATTTCGCGGCGTTTCTGTGCAAGTTCCTCAAACCACGGATTCTCCGGCATATCGCCGATCTTTTCCGTCATAGCAGTGAGAATTGCTTCGCAGTCTCCGACAAGAGGAATATCCGTGTTGATATTCTTGCCGATTTCCGCAGGGTCAATGTCCATGTGGATGATGGTTGTGCTTTCTGCAAGGAATTTCGGAGAACGAACGGCTCTGTCACCCACTCTTGCACCAATGAGCAGCATGACATCGCACGCATTGACAGCAAGATTCGCGGAAGCAACACCATGCATACCCAGCATACCAAGGTAGAGCGGATGTTCGCTGGGCATGACACCCAGTCCCATCATTGTGGAGACAACGGGAATTCTTGCTTTTTCTGCAAAAGCAATCAGCTCATCCTGTGCGCCGGAAAGGAAAACACCGCCGCCCGCACAAATCAGAGGCTTCTTTGCCTGACGGAGCATCTCGCAGATTTTCTGGATCTGAATAGGATTTCCTTTGATTGTGGGCTTGTAAGTACGCATCTGAATCGCTTCCGGATAGTGGAAGTCGATAAGGGTGTTCTGCACATCCACCGGAACATCAATGAGGACAGGGCCTTTTCTTCCGGTTCCTGCAAGGTAGAACGCCTCCTTGAAGATGCGCGGAAGGGCAGCAGCGTCCTTGACAAGGTAGCTGTGCTTTACAAAAGGCTCAGCGGCGCCGGTGATATCCGCTTCCTGGAAAACATCGCCGCCGATCTGATCAGTGGAAACCTGACCGGTAATGCACACAAGCGGAATGCTGTCGGCATAGGCGGTAGCAATCGCAGTCAAAAGATTGGTGGCACCGGGTCCGGAGGTTGCAATGCAAACAGCTGGTTTGTTAGTAATTCTTGCATAGCCGCTTGCTGCATGACCTGCATTTGCCTCATGGCGGACAAGAACATGGTGGATATCGGATTCATATAAAGCATCATAAAAGGGACAGATTGCTGCACCCGGATAACCGAATACAACCTTGATCCCCTCATTTTCAAGACATTTTACCATAGCTTCTGCAGCTTTGATCATAGTGGTTCACTCCATTCTGAATGATTCAAGGGTTATTCTCCTATTATACCATGTTTGAAAAAATGTGTCAACTGTTTGGCAGAGGAAGCGCGGGGTGTCATGGGTTTTTCTGCACGAATCATTTGACATAAAGAAGCGGATGTGCTATAATAACAGAAAGAAATCAGACGAGATTTCGCTTTTTATCGTTATATGCGAACAGGGGGATAGCTTTATGGATGATTATCAGAGAGACAGAGCTGATGGATGGCAGCACGCCAAATTATCCGGTCACGGCAATGAACAACTGGTCAAGGAGCTTCTTGATCGTGATCCCCGATATGCCCGGCAATTTCTGCAGAGAATCGGCTGCGCCGGCGATGCAATTGCGGTAACAAGTATCGGCGGCTTGCACGAAACGAATGTACCATCTGTTTTGGGCAGAAGAAAAACCAAATCCAAGACCGATCTCAAGGTATTTCTGCAAAGCGGTCGGATCGCCAATATCTCCATCAAGAAGAGCCTGGCGGGACAGGTTTATCTTGTGGGAGCCGACCAGTTTAGCAAAGTATTTGAAAAACAGTTCGGAAGAGGGATCCCCGCGCCTGTAAGACGAGCAATGCAGCTTTTCTGGTGTGCTGCAGATGATGCGAAGGAGATCATTGAACAATTCGCAGATCGCAGCAATGAGAAGGCTTTTCAGCTGCAGATGCACCATAAAAGTCTGAACGCCACGACTTTGAAAAATTATGATTCCTCTCTTTATGATGCACTGCTCGGATGGATGATTGACAATGCCAGTGAAATTGCGCAGCTTTGCTTTTCCAGTGGTGCTGCAAGAGACCGCTCAGAATGGTCGGATTTTGTCTGGTATAAAAACCTACTTGGAGAAAATTCGATTGATGCCCTTTTCCAAATTGATAAGCTCTGCGCTGCTGTGAAGAGCCACGCAAAAGCCGAAACATATTACAGCACCAAAAATGGCGGCACAACCATCCAGCTGCCCTTTGGATTTGTACAGTGGCATCAGGAAAAGATGCAGTTCCATCATCAATATGAGAAACTGCAGAAGATACTTGGTTAATGGGGAGGAGAATTACCATGGCATTACCGGATTTTAAACAGCTCTCGCAGGACAAAACCGCTGTTCCCGAATGGGCACGGTTTCTCAAAGAGGGCGAATTTATCAGTTATCAGAATTCCTACAAGAGTAAGATCTATTTTGATCTGTTTGACAAATACATCCAACCCTGCGCAGAAACCGGCGATATCCGTTACTATGTCTACGATCCTGTAAAGCATGGTGCGGATCCGAAGGGTGTTTATCCCGTCCTCATGTGGCTGCACGGCGCAAGCAATTCCCTCATGGAGGAGGGATGTATTATGTGCTGCGGTGCGGAGCAGTACGCCTCCGCTGCCTATCAGGAACGCATGGGCGGCGCCTATCTGATTGTACCGCTCTGCAATGAGGAGCGCCTTCCGGACGGAACGATTCTCGGTACATGGTCGCCCGCACACTCTGACCCTGTTAAAGCTATTTTTGATCGGGTGTGCAGTTCTCCGAATGCAGGAAAGCGATTTGTAATGGGTGCATCCTCCGGCGGCTATTTTACATGGCAGCTGCTTGAAGACTACAGAGGTTATTTTGATGGTGCTATTCCGATTTCTTCGGGGTATGTGCCGGACGATGCTGCGCTTGACAAAATCGCAGAAGGCGGCACGCATCTCCTTATTGCCCATGGACGGCACGACGAGATGGCACTGTTTGATGCGTGCATAGCACCCCGGATGGAGAAACTCCTGTCCCTGCCGGATACGATCTGTTTCTTCCCCGAATGGGTCTATAATGGCGATGGCGGCGTGTCTTCGGTATTCTATGGACTGGAGATGGGGCAGCACTGCATGATCAACTGGATCCAGCATGATCTGCGATTTGATGACGGCAGAACTGCCGATGCACGCCTTCCGGAGGGAGTTACCGGATGGGTGCGAAGGATTTGCAGTAAATGAGAAAAACGCTTCTGCCGGGAGGGCAGAAGCGTATTGTGTTAGTTTGTAAAAAGCATCCGTTTCATTACGCCAAGATCATAGACATCAAGCGCTCCATCGGCAAGCAGATCACCTGCTGCGGGATCATCCAATGATCCGCAGCCAAGCAGATATTTCTGCATCGCCACAAGATCAAGCACGGTGAAGCTGCCGTCACAGTTGACATCACCCTGCAGTGAGGAGAAGGTGAACGGAACAAGCAGAGCAATGCTTGTCAGCGTCATGTTTCCGCTGGAGGGTCTGATCGAAATCCTGTCAAGGCTTTCGTAGGTAACACCATTCGCGTCCAGCGCCGCCTGAATGTCCGCTGCAAGGAAGCAGGCGCGCTCGCCGTTGTAATAAGCGGGATTTACTGTTGTCCAGAGCGATATGCCGTCCGACCATTTCTGCAGCGCAATAACCGGCGGATAGGTGCCAGTACAGGTGACTGAAATGGCATAATTCGGGGCGACAGAAGCCAGCAGACTTCCGTCAAGAGTGGTGTAATCCGCCCAGCTGATGGTGTTGGAATCGCCGGAAATTTCTCCTTCGTAGAGCGTTTCATAGAGAATATAATCATCACAGGGGTATTTTGCTACCTCACTGTAGAGAAGACCGCGTTTTGGGGTTTCTCCCTGGCGTTCAAACAGCTGCGTGAGCGTAACGAATTCATAGCCCTCTTCCTGCAGTGTCGAAAGAATGGTTTTGAGAGCTTCCACCGTCTGGTCGTTGCCGGCAGCATCATGCAGAAGGACAATCTGACCGTCCTTGGCGTTGGAAATGACAGCGTTTGCACGATCTTCTGCTGTGACATCATCCATGTAATCACTGCAGCCCACACCGTTGATGAAGATCTTGTCAATTACTTCATACATCGTTTCATTTGTATCAATAAAGGGAGGACGGAAGTATTTGGTGGATTCTCCAGTGATTTCCATGACATAATCATCCACGAAGGCGATTTCGGCAGTCATCTCTTCTTCTGTGAGATCCGGCATATTGCAATGCGTCTGGGAATGATTGGCGATCTCACAGCCCATGTCATAGGCGCGCTTGACTGTGACAGCACTTTCCTCATTGATGTTTCTGCCGATCAGGAAAAATGTCGCCAGTGCATCATACTCCTCCAACAGATCGAGAATTTCATTCGTCGTTGTAGTGTTCGGACCATCGTCGAAGGTCAGGGCAATGACCTTGTCCGGTTCTGCAGCATCGGCTTGCGGTATGGAAAAGGGTGCCATCAGTGAAAATACCATGACGGCACTGACTATGGAACCAAGAATTTTCATCTTTTTCATAATGCTTCTCCTTTCGGATACAATACTGTTACTTACAGTATAGCATGAAATTTCAAAGAATGCAAACCTTTTTTCTTGCTTTATTAAAAAATGTATGCTATACTGTATACGATAGAAAATCAAAACGGAAGGGGAATGTCCTTTATGTCGGAGCAGACTTGTGTGATTTTGCTGTGCGGCAGGATCGGCAGCGGCAAGACTACCTATGCACAAATGCTGTGCAGGGAGAAAAAGGCAGTGCTCCTGTCAAGTGATGTGTTAACGCTTGCATTGACAGAACGCGGCGTTGACCATGACCTTGTTGCAGGAACTGTGCACGAATATCTGTTTTCGCATTCCCTCGATTTGCTCTATGCCGGTGTCAGTGTGATTTTGGATTGGGGCTTCTGGACAAGACAGGATCGTCTGGCAGCGCGCCGCTTCTATGAGGAACGGGGAATTCCCTGTGTGCTGCATTATGTCAGTCCTTCCGATACACAATGGGAAAAGAATATCGCCATGCGGAACCGTGCTGTGCAGGAAGGCAGGACAAAGGCGTTTTATGTGGACGATGGCCTTCTGGAAAAATGTATCCTGCACTTTGAAGTCCCTCAACCGGAGGAAGTGGATGTGTACTACCGGATGGAAGAGAATTGAAAAAATGGGATAGCTTCAAAAAATGACTTGACAAAACCGCATAAAAATGCTATAATAAAGCATATTCATGATAACAAATGCGATGACGAAGAGAAGTAACAGGGGAGTTCGCTCAAAGTGAGTGCGGGACAGTGAAAACCGCATAGTCAGAGCCTCTGCGAATAACACTTCCGAGCAGCAAGCTGAACCATCCGGAAGGGTGCAGTAGGTGCGCCGTGACCATGCGTTAAATGGAAAGCGCTTATTGAGCGCAAGAGTGACCGCTCCGGCGGTAATTTAGGTGGCACCACGGTACTCCGTCCTATTGTTGTAGGGCAGGAGTCTTTTTTATTATCTGAAAGGAAGCGTTTTTTATGAAACACATTGACATCAAACAGATCAGGGAAGAATACAATTGCCCGGAGCGCATCGGTACAGAAGTAACCGTATGCGGCTGGGTAAGAACTGCAAGAAATTCCAAGAATGTTGCTTTTATTGAGCTGAATGACGGTACAACATTCGAGCATATCCAGATCGTTGTGGAAAAGGAAAGCAATCCGGATTATAAGGAGCCCAGAGTCGGCACATCCCTGAAGGTAACTGGTACACTCGCTGAGGGTCGTAACAATACGGTGGAAATTTGCGCACTCCCCGAGAATATCGTGATTCTTGGCGATTGTCCTTCGGATTATCCTCTTCAGAAGAAGGGACATACTCTCGAATTCCTGCGTACCATGCCCCATCTGAGAGGCAGAACAAACGCATTCAATGCCATTCAGCGCGTGCGCTCCGTCATGGCAGCTGCGATTCATGAGTTCTTCCAGGAAAGAAATTATGTCTATATTAATACTCCTCTGATTACCGGCAGTGACTGCGAGGGCGCAGGCGAAATGTTCCAGGTAACAACCATTGGTTATTCCACAGAATATAAGAATGAGCATGATTATTATGCGGATGATTTCTTCGGCAAGAAGGCAGGTCTTTCCGTTTCCGGTCAGCTCGAGGGCGAAGTGGCTGCCATGGCGATGGGCAAGATCTACACCTTCGGCCCGTCCTTCCGTGCAGAGAACAGCAACACGCCCAAGCATCTGGCAGAATTCTGGCATGTTGAGCCTGAGGTGGCATTTGCCGAGCTTCCGGACATTATTGAGATTGCTGAGGACATGATCAAGTATGTCATCGGCAAGGTGCTGAAGACCTGTCCCGACGAGATGAAGTTCTTTGATGCTCGTTTTGAAAAGGGTATCATTGCTCGTCTTGAAGAGCTGATTTCTAATGATTTCGGCACTGTGACCTACACCGAGGCAATTAAGCTTCTGCAGGAATCCGGCGAGAAGTTTGTATATCCCGTAGAATGGGGCTGTGATCTTCAGACCGAGCATGAGCGCTATATCTCTGAGAAGGTCTTCAAGAAGGCAGTCTTCGTAACGGATTATCCGTAGGAAATCAAGTCCTTCTATATGAAGCAGAATCCCGACGGCAAGACCGTTGCGGCAGTGGATCTGCTGGTTCCCGGTGTCGGCGAGATCATCGGCGGCAGCGAGCGTGAGGCGGATTATGATAAGCTTGTTGCAGCAATGCAGGAGCGTAATATGAATCTTGAGCTTTACAGTGATTATCTCGACCTGAGAAAGTATGGCTCCGTACCGCACGGCGGCTTCGGTCTTGGATTTGAGCGCCTGATTATGTATGTGACCGGCACATCCAATATCCGCGATGTCATTCTCTATCCGAGAACCGTAGGCAGCATCCGATAAGTAAACCAATTGCAAAAAATCTGAGGTGGTATTATGTCAAGAACCCTGTATATTCCTGAGGACTACCAGTCCGCACTGACGCTCAGAGAGACACAGCACGCAATCAAATATATCAAGGACATTTTCCAGCAGGCATTGTCCTTTGCGCTGACACTCGACCGCGTGACTGCACCGCTCATCGTGCAGAAGGGATGCGGTATCAATGATGACCTCAATGGAATTGAACGCAAGGTGGAATTTTCCATTAAGGAAATTGAAAATGATGCGGAGGTTGTGCAGTCCCTTGCTAAGTGGAAGCGCATGGCACTCTATCGTTATGGCTACCATGCCGGCGAGGGCATCTACACCGATATGAACGCCATCCGCCGTGACGATGATACGGACAATATCCATTCCATTTTTGTTGATCAGTGGGACTGGGAAAAGGTGATCTCTGCGGAAGACCGGAATCTTGAATTTCTCAAGACCACCGTCAGCTTTATCGTTAAAGCAATCGCCTACACCAAGCGCAAGGTGAGTCTGCGCTATCCGGAACTGAAGCGCACGATCTGTGACACACCATTCTTCATCACCTCCCAGGAACTGGAGGATATGTATCCTGATCTTCCCTCCAAGGAGCGCGAACGCCTGATCACCAAGGAGCATGGCACCGTGTTTGTCATGCAGATTGGCGGCAAGCTCGCAAGCGGTGAGCGCCATGATGGCAGAGCCCCCGACTACGACGATTGGAGTCTGAACGGCGACCTGCTCCTCTGGAATGAGGTATTGGACAATGCCCTCGAGATTTCTTCCATGGGTATCCGCGTGGATGCGGATTCCCTGCACAAGCAGCTCGAGGAGCGCGACGCACTCGACCGCTATCAGTATGATTATCATAGAATGATTCGAGATGGTGAACTGCCCCTGACTATCGGCGGCGGTATCGGACAGTCCAGACTCTGTATGCTCCTGCTCGAAAAGGCGCACATCGGCGAAGTGCAGGCATCCGTATGGCCCTCCGAAATGATGAAGGCATGTGCAGAGAAGGGAATCACACTGCTCTGATTGATAAGGGGAGAGAGAAGGGAATGGAAGAGGCATTTTCTGTCATAGAAATGATTTTTGCAGGAGCAGTCCTTCTTGCCAGCGGTATATTCATTCTTTATATGCTCTATTATCTTATCTGTATGTCCATGTCACGCAAGGGCATGAAGGCGTATCTGAAGAAATTGGAAGCAAAAGCAATTGAAAAGGAATCGGAAGATGTGCGCCGATCGGATGAATGATGGGTGTTTAGTGGAGAAAGTTATGTGGTGGAGAGAATTTGAATCGCTTGATTTTTTCGGTGGAAAAGTGTTTTTCATTGGTGATGACCTTGAGGATATGATTGAAATAACATATCCTGATGGTATGTTTATTGATGTTGGAAAAGCTGAAAAGGATGGGATTTATTATATTACGGTGCTTTCTTCCAATGACCGAAAAGGCTGGAATTCGCCCTTAGCTGAAATAGCTGTAATTAACAAGGAGCAGTTATTCGATAGTATTCAAAAAGTCATCATAGAATTTCGTAATGGCAAAATCTAATTTATTAGTAAAACGACAAAAAGCCTGAGAAGACATTAGTACTTCTCAGGCTTTGCTGTTTTTAGTTAATGGATTGCCTTATTCCTCAGCGGAGGCAAACTGACTCTCGTGTCTTGTGAAGAAATCCGTTCTCGGGGGGAGGAACTTCAGCTGGTGGTTCTCGCCGACAAAGTAAGTGAGCGGCTCGAGGATTGTCTCCCAGCTCCAGATTCTATCATCCACCTGCAGGTATTCCTGCAGCTTTTCGGTACCGATCGGTGCCATGGAATGCAGCAGAATTGCGGTAATTCTGATCATATAGAACAGATTTGCCAATGCCTGCTTGCGAACCTCCGGAGATGCATTCTCATCATTCAGCGCCTTTGCCATGTACTTGCTGCCGTTTCTGATATAGCTGTCAAGCACATAGGTGCACTGGTGGAACGCAAACTTCGACATATGGCGTTCGAATTCCAGCACCGCCTTTTCTGCCTCAGCACGGAATTTTTCCTCCGGTGCTGCATCCGGCAGAATGCCGTCAAATTCCTTCTGCGTAGTATAGAATGCTGTACGAATCATGCGGTTGTAGACATTGGACAGCAGCAGACCGTCCTTCACTACAGGATCGGCATCCTCCGGCTTTGCATCCGGATTGTAGGGCTTGGGCATGAAACTTACAGAACGCTGTCCCAGACCCAGACCCAGCCAGTGCATGCGCAGCTGTTCGGGTGTGTAGTGGCTGAGCAGATCATCCGCCATCGGCGGTTTCACTGCACCGGAGCTGGATGCCTTCTTATCCAGGAACAGAATGTGATGGTTTGCCACAATGATCGGCATCTGCAGCTCGCCCTCGCCGGGATCAGCGGTCTTCTCTGCCGCTGCCTGCTGTGCCATCCACATGGCAGGCTCTGCAATACCGTAGAAATAGATGTTGTCCTGACCGATGAACTGGTATACCTTCGCTTCCTTGCTGCACCAGTAGTCCTTCCAGGCGTTATCGTCTGCGCCCTGCTCTTCGAGGTAGGTCTTGGTGAAGGAAATCGGAGCCCAGAGGGATTCCGGCCATACCCATACGGTCAGATCCTCGCCGTTCTCCTCGAACTTCGGCGCAGGAACGCCCCATTCGATGTTGCCCGTCAGACGGAAGGGAACCAGCGTCTTGCCGGTACGGTAGCGGATGCCGTTCTGTGTCAGAATGCGGCACGCTTCGTCACAGTCGGGCAGATCCTTGAATTCGATCGTAAAGGAGGGCTTCTTCTTCTCCTCCAGGTAGTTATGCTCCGGCATGGAATCCTTCAGGGAGAAGTAGGTCTCCTCGAACTCACGCTTGATATAGATCACCGGAGGCTTTAAGAATTCGGAAATGGTCTTGTGCACAACCGGACGGATGGACTTGTCCTTCTGCATCACAGCAACCCAGTCCTGCAGGAGCTTTTCGTAGTCGCGCAGCTTGAAGTACCAGTTCACGACCGGCTTCATAACCGGTGTTTCACCGGTGAGTGTGCTGATGGGATTCAGAAGGTTCTCGGGCATATACTGATGACCGAGATCGCACTCATCTGCATAGCCCTTTTCAGAGCAGCAGCCCTCTACGGGGCATTTGCCCACAACCTGTCTACCGTTGAGGAAGACGCCTGCCTTCTCATCGAAGAACTGCATAGTGGAAATCTTGTTCAGCTGTCCCTTTTCATGCAGGGCATTCAGGAATTCCAGCGTGTACTGTGCATGGATTTCCTTGCTTCTGCCAATACCGGAGGCAGCAAAGAGGTTCGGGGAGATGGCGTAATCCTTGAGAGTTGCTTTCTGCTTTTCGTGATTGCGTGTTACAAAGTCTACGAGGGAGCCTTCGAATTCGCCGTCAGCAACCTTTTTGCGCCAGCCCTCCGCAATGGGAGAACCATAGCAGTCAGTACCGGAAACGAAGATGACATTTTCCTTGCCGATGCGGTCACGCAGGAAACGCGCATAGGTGTCCGCAAATACCATCATGCCGCCGACATGACCAAAGTGCAGCTCCTTATTGCCATAGGGCATACCTGCAGTAACCACTGCACGCTTTGGAAATTCCGGCCGCGGAATGACAAAAGGCTTCTTGCCCTGATTGTTTTTATCTGACATAGTTTCAAATCCTTTCAAAAGTCATACTATCCTTACTATTATAGCATAAAACGGATGGAAATGCAAGTATTTTCCTGCGATTCCTCTCCGTTTTTGATAGAAAACACCGGATACAGGTTTTCCCATATCCGGTATTGTTCGTTTCTTTACCGCGGTGCTTTTCTCCGATCGTTTTCTAATGTGCTGTAGAATCTTTGTTTGTCCTCATACATGAGGGAATCCGCATGATGGAGCTGTGCTTCAATGTCGTTATCACTGCCAGCCCAGGAAACGCCGATCGAAACACTCATGTCCTTTTCCTTGAACTCGTTTGAGATTCTGTCAATGGCTGCACGGAATTCCACCTCGCTGATGCCTGGAAGAATAACAGTAAATTCATCACCGCCGATGCGGAAGGCGTGGCTTCCGAATTCCTTGCGGATGATGGAGGCTGTATTCTGGATGAACGCATCCCCTGCACGGTGTCCCAATTTATCGTTCATGGATTTAAGACCATTGAGATCGAAATAGGCGACACCCAGTGTTTCGTGTTCGGAAGTGCGGCACTGCTCGGTAACCTGATTGAATTTGTTGCGGTTGTGGAGCTTTGTGAGTGCGTCCTCAAAGCTCAGGCGTTCAAGAAGCTCCTGGTATTTTCTTCGCTCAAGGCTGTCCATGATGAAGAAGGTTGTGGACGAAAGCAAAGAAAGATCCCGATAATTCTTTTTAGGATTGTCAACGCCCAGAAAACCGATGATAACATTATTTTCAATCAGCGGAACAGCTACAAGGCTTTCAATTCCCTGCGCATCAAGAATATCATAGGTTTCGGAATTGCCGTATACGTCCTTGTCAATGTGAGAAATATAGAAGGTGCCCTTTTCTTCGAACTTTCGGATCCATCCTGTGATAACTTCCAGAGGAATATTCTGCAGATTATCAATTTCCTTGCTAACCCCTTCGGAGGTGTATTCATAGGTATTTGAGGTGGTCTGCTTTTCGTAATCAAGTTCAAAAAGGTAAGTACGGTCACCATCAAAATAATGATTGAGTGTACCGAGCAGATTCTGAATGGCGGTATGAATATCCGTATAAGAGGAAAGCTCCTTGATGCACGCAATCAGTGTGTTGGAGACGAGCAGCTGTTTATCGGAGCTGTGCTTGCGCTTGTTGAGCCGATAAAGATTGAACATATTCCACAGGACATACAGAAGAATCACAATGACTTCCATGATACCAAGATGGAATAGAAAGGCGTTGGTGTCCTGCAGTCCTGCGAAAGCTACATCTTCCGGCACAAAGCACAGAAGCTCCCAATTGTACTGCTCAAATGGAACATAGACCATGTAAGAAATTTTTTTATTATTCTGTGTTTCGTAGGATACAGCACCGGATTGACCGCTGCGGATTTCTGCAATCAGATCAAGATTCTGATATTCCTGGGCAAGGGGATTGCCGTTGAGTTCAAATAAACTCTCAGCACCGGTCTCCCAGCCATCAAGAATCATAGCGCCGTCCGCACGGTTAACAATACTGATGCGTGCCTGTTCGCCATAGGCAGTTGTCTTGAGAAGCTGCGGCAGCCGGTCACATTCAATGATGCCGCAGATGGCTGCAGTGGTAGTTCCGTTTTGTACAACGGGTACATAGTATGCGATGATGCGCTTTCCGGTGATCGGATCGATCGTGGGATTACTATAACACTCACCCTTCAGCGCAATCTGTGAGAAGGGGATGCCAGCATTTGCAATCTGATCACCGCTTTGTGTAATCATCGTATCATCAGGATAGAGCAAATCAATGCGAGACAGTGACGAGAGAGACTGGTATTCCTTCAGCTGATTGATACAGGCGTCCAGCGAGATATTCTCCTCGCCATGCCCTGTAATGGCGGAGCTGATCAGACGCAGTGTGCGGACATTGTTTTCGAATACAAGAACAGTCGCATCATGTACATAATCGGCTGTTTCGTAAAGCCTTTGCCAGCATCGATTCTCTTCACTTTTCAGAAGATTTCGCTGTGTGATCACAGAGAGCGTACCAATCACAGAAATAATCAGAAGAGTCGGAATGATGCGAAAAAAAGATTTTGAAATATTCCGTTTCATAGGAAACTTCCTTTTTGGAGGGACTGGATTTGCAGGTGCATAATTTCCTCCATTCATCAATATACCATAAAATCATACGAAAATCAAGTGGAATTTTGTTAATTTATTTCATATTTACAATTTTTTCTTCCTGTGGTATAATTATGGGTAACTACCAATAAAGGAGGGCGCAGGATGGGACGCAGACTATGGCAGACACGAGGGTTTTGCAGAAAACATGGTACTTTCATGAGAAGAAGTGAAAATAATTATCAGGAAAACTGCAGGCTTTGGGCAGAGTGCTCTGCAGAACAATGCTGTGCCCAGGGAATGGCGCCCATTAATTGTATGCGTTACGGAGCCCATCCTTTTTCATGGAATGGCTGCGGCATTCTGGCAATGTTCCATGTTCTCCGTTTTCTTGGACAAAAGGAACCGCTGCCAGATCTGATCTGGCAATTTGAGTGCAACAGAATGCCCTGGTTTCTGCCGGGTGCGCATTTCGGGACAAATCCAGCTCGGCTGGGGCGAGTGCTCCGCGCCAAGGGTATCGGCTATTCCATGACGCGGACGAAGGCGGAATTTCTGCAGAATGCAGCGAACGGCGAGCATCGCTGCGGAATTGTTTCCTACTGGAATCATCGGATTTCGCAGCATCCGTTCTGTTTTTTCGGCGGAGGAATGCACACCGTTGCCTATCAGTTCCGGGATGGAAGGTATGAGGTGTATAATGTTGGTGAACAGGATACAAGGCCGAGGTACATGGAAAGTTTGGGCGAACTTCTTGAAGATCGCCGCATGACGGTGGGCTACTGGATATGAAAACGCTGCTCTCAGCTGAGAGCAGCGTTTGTTCATTCATATGGCTTTTCCCTGATAGGAATCAAGGCGCTTCTGTTGCTGATCAATACCGCCAAGGGTACGGATTTTATCCATACTCCAGAGCGGCGCAAGGAGCTTTGCTTTTTCACCGTCTCCGGTAACGCGCTCAATAACGGTTTCCGGCGGAAAATATTCAAGCTGTCGTACAACGGTATCAATGTATTCATCCTGCGCCATGACAGGGATTTCTTCCATTGCAAAACGCTCGGCATAGGCAGTTCCTTTGAGAATGTGCAGAAGCTGGATTTTCACTGCCTGCGGATGGAGATTTCCAAGAACTCTTGCCGTTTCGATCATATCTTCCCTACTCTCTCCTGGCAGCCCGTTGATGATGTGCAGACAGGTGCGGATGCCGCGATGCTGCAGATTCTGGAATCCCTGCAGAAATTCTGCAAAATCATAACCCCGTCCGAAATCCTGCGCAGTTCTGTCCCCGGTCTTCCTATCGTCCTGTTTGCTCACAGCCTCGGCACCACTGTCTCACAGATCGCGATCTATGAAAAGATGGCGCAGTGGGACGGTATTATCTATACCGGTCCTTCCCATGCTGTCATTGC
>JAZQAA010000281.1:0-9808 GCA_045544975.1 Oscillospiraceae bacterium
TGACGGTTGGTGTTGGCGGTAAAGAGATTACCAGTTCCCACGGCATCACCGTAACAGCGGATATTACAACCGCTGAAATGGTGCTTGGCGGCGACCTTGAAATGATCGTCCTGCCCGGCGGAATGCCTGGAACACTCAATCTTGAAAAGGATGAGGCAGTGCAGGCAGCAGTTGATTTCTGTGTGCAGCGCGGTATTTTCATTGGTGCAATTTGTGCAGCACCGTCCATTCTCGGTCATCTCGGACTGCTCGACGGCAGGGAAGCAATCGCTTATCCCGGCTTTGAAACACAGCTCGGTGATGCTGTGATCAGCAGCCACTCTGTTTGCCGCAGCGATTTTATCATTACTGCACAGGGCGCAGGCGTTGCAGTGCCCTTCGGACTGAAGCTCGTTGAAGCACTTTGCGGAGAAGCGGAATCCAAATGCGTTGCCCGTGCAATTTGCTATCCTGAGCACTGATGACAATAGCAGAAGAAAAGCAGAAGCTGCGAAGCCGATTGCGCAGCTTGCGAAGATCAATACAGCCGGAGGAACGCGCTGCTCTTGACAAAGGGATTCTTCGTCAAGTACTTGGGTTTTTGTGGTATCGTGAAGCAGATACGCTTTTGCTGTATGCTTCCTGCGGCGGTGAACCCGATACGCTCCAGCTTATCCGGACTGCACTGGATGATGGAAAGGCAGTTGCCCTTCCGCGATGCCTGGCGGCGGGACAGATGGAATTCATCCTCATTCAATCTATGGATGATCTGTCTGCCGGAGCCTACGGAATTCTGGAGCCAGTTGGTTCCCAGCATCCCAACCTAACAGAACGGAGCCTATGCCTTGTGCCCGGTGTTGCCTATACGAATACCGGTGTACGCCTTGGTCAGGGCGGCGGTTACTACGACCGGTTTCTTGCAGAGCATCCGCAGCTGCGGACAGCAGGATTGTGTTATACGGATTTCCTGCAGGAATCAATCCCCAGTGAAGCCCATGACTGCCGTGTGAATGCCGTGATTACAGAAAAATCAGTGGAGGTATGTAATGTCATCTAATTCTGAAAATGATCGTCTGATTGACGAAATTTTAAGACAGACCAGCCAGAAAAAAGAGCCTGTCCCGGAGCCGGCGACTGTTGAAGAGAATACAGCTGCTCAGCCAGAGGAAAGGGTTTCAGAAAGTTTTAAACCCAGTTTCTCCGAAGAGATTTCTGAGGAAAAAACAACAATCCAGCCAGTACTTCGCACTCCCTCTTCGGAGGATTTGATTGATGTGCCGGTTGCCAGAGAAGAGAATGTCAGAAAGCCCGTCAGAAAAAGCACCGGCAGTTCCGCTTCACAGCGCTCTGGCAAGAAAAAGCGCAAGAGAAGAAAGCATCGCAGCGCCAAGGTGTACGGCGTACTGATTTCCCTTGTCCTGATTTTTGTGATTTCCATTACCCTTGCAGTGGGAATTATTCAGGTCGGCAAGGATATGCTCGGTCTTAATGGTACGGAGACGCTTGTTGTATTCACCATTCCGGAGGGCGCAACAACAAAGGAAATTGCTGAGGATCTCGCTGAAGCTGGTATTATTGAAATACCGGAGGCGTTTGTCTATTTCTCACGCCTCAGTAAAGCGGATGCTTCCTATGTAGCCGGTGAGCATGAAGTCAGCAGCAGTATGGCGTATGAGGCACTGATTGATGAGCTGACAGGTGTGGCAGTGGATGAGCGGGTTACTGTGAATATTATGTTCCCTGAGGGCATTTCCCTCTATGAAGCAGCTGAGAAGCTGGAGGAGAATAATGTCTGCGAAGCAGAAAAGTTCATCTACTATTTCAATGCCGGCGGATATGGCTATGAATTTGAAAACTATTTGCCGACAATGGCGAGCAATATGAAGTTCTGTAAGATGGAGGGCTATTTCTTCCCGGATACCTACACTTTCTATGAAGAAATGGAACCGGATGATGTCTGCCGTAAGATCTATATGAACTTCAACGCTAAGATCAGTGACCATCTTGACAGACTCGATGAGCTTGGTATTACCCTTGATGAGCTTGTGACGCTTGCTTCCATTATCCAGGCTGAAGCTGCGAATAAAGATGTTATGAAGGATGTTTCCTCTGTTTTCTGGAATCGTCTGAATAATCCAGATCTTTTCCAGAAGCTTCAGTCTGACCCGACTGGAAAATATGTGGAAGAAATCATCAAGCCCCATATTGATCTGCCCGATGAAAGAATTTACAATGCTTACGATACATACAAGTGCGTAGGCTTGCCTGCAGGCGCAATCGGCAATCCCGGCATGGATGCGATTGAAGCGGCACTCTATCCAAACGAGACAAATAATTTCTATTTTTACGCCAATGTGCAGACCGGCATTACCTACTTTGCTGAAACCTATGAAGAGCACCTTGAAAATGAAGCACTCATTTTGCAGCAGCAGCAGGAAGCCGAAGAAGGAGGCGCTGAGTGATGCGCCCCGAGGTTCTTGCACCTGCAGGTGATGCAGAACGCCTGCAGGCAGCACTTGATTTTGGTGCAGATGCCGTCTATCTTGGCGGAACGATGTTTGGAATGCGTGCAGGTCCTGCCAATTTTGATGCACAGGGGCTTCATGCGGCTGTAGAAGAGGCACATCGGCGTGGCGTGAAGGTGTATCTCACCTGCAATACCTTACCGCGCAATCCCGAAATTCCGCTCTTTCCCAGATTCCTTGCAGAAGCTGTGGATGCCGGCGTGGATGCGGTCATTGTTGCGGATATCGGACTGCTCACAATGGTAAGAGAGCTTGCACCGCAAATGCCGGTGCATATGTCCACACAGACCGGCATTGTCAATTACGCTTCTGCCAATGCACTCTATAAAATGGGTGCAAGAAGAGTGGTGCTTGCCAGAGAGCTTTCTCTGGAGGAAATCTACGAGATTCGCCGCAATATTCCTGATGATCTGGAAATTGAGGTGTTTGTTCATGGCGCCATGTGTGTTTCCTTTTCCGGAAGATGTCTGCTTTCTGCGTATTTTACGGATCGTGATGCCAATCGCGGTGCCTGTGCACAGCCCTGCCGCTGGAAGTACAGCCTTGTTGAAGAAAAGAGACCCCACCTTCCCATGCCCATTGTGGAGGAACCCGAGGGCACCTATATTCTGAATGCAAGGGATATGTGCATGATTGATCATATTGACAAGCTTGCTGAGGCGGGTGTATCCTCCTTCAAAATTGAGGGACGTGCAAAATCTGCCTATTATGTATCCGTCATCACCAACGCCTACAGAATGGCAATGGATCATTATCTGCAGGATCCGGAGCATTTCGTTTTGCCGGAATGGATCCGGAATGAAGTGTTCAAGGTCAGCCACCGCAAATATTGTACAGGATTCTTCTTTGGACATCCCAATGCCTGTCAGTACTACGAGTCCGGCGGCTATATCCGTACCTGTGATGTAGTCGGAATTGTGACAGGTTATGCAAACGGGAGAGTGTATGCTTCACAGCGCAACCGCTTTTTTGCTGGTGACACGGTGGAAATTCTTGCACCTGGCAAGCCGCCGGTGACCATGCAGCTGGGTGAAATCTACAACGAAGAGAATGAACGCATCAGCAACATCAACCACGCAACTATGCCCTTCTCTTTTCCGTGTGAGCAGCAATTCCCTGAGAACAGCATCATCCGTCTTCCGATGGAAGATACAGCGGACAAGCATATTATTTGAGAAAAAATCACCTGAGAAGAATCTCTTCCCAGGTGATTTTCATTATTCTTCAGAAAAGCAGCTGACAGGATCAAGATAGTTTTCTCCCTGCAGTACTTCAAAATGCAGGTGCACTGGAAGCGCGCTTTCAATATCCGCCGTCTTTCCGACGGTGCCGATTGCTGTACCGGAAGAAACAGTATCCCCTTCGTTAATCGTCAGGTCTGCATTCAGGCTGCAATACCGGCTGAACATTCCGTTCTGATGATCAATTGTGACGCAAATTCCCCAGAGAGGATCATTCTCAATTGCTGCAACAACGCCATCCATCATGGCACAAACCGTGTCGCCGTCGCTGCAGGCAATGTCAATGCCGTTGTGCGTCTGCCAGACGCCGGTTGTCTCGGATTTGACGAGCTCACCGCCGCTGAATGGTGTGATGATTTCACCGCTGATCGGCTGTACAGGAACACTTGCGGCGACCGGCTTGGTAACTGTTTCAGTCTGTGTCTGCTCCGTTGTGGGTGCCTGTGTTACAGGTGCAGCTGCCGCTTCTGTGACAACAGGCGGAACATAGGCGGCAGCCTGCGCGGTTGTTACAGGCGGTTCTGTCGGTTCAGTCTGTGTCACGCCAGCTGTCAGATCATGCGCCGATTCCAGCGCAGAATCAAGCTCAATGGTCAGATGATCCGATGTTTGTGTATAGGCAAACCAACAGGAAACACCAATCATCAGTGCGCACATTGCCAGTACCAGATAAAATCCCAGATGAGCTCGTTTTTCATTTGCTTCAGTGTTGTTTTTTTTATTCACGAATAACACCTCCGTACATAGTTTTGTCAGAAAAAACAGGATTATACACTATTGCAAAAAATATGAATATGCGGTATAATAGAAGGGAAGTTTATGCTCCAATGACAGAGAGGAAAGATACGGATTATGCAGTTTTTATTACGTTTTTTGAAACCCTACCGCAAGGAATTGTTTCTCGGACCCGCCTTCAAGCTTCTTGAAGCTGTGTTTGAATTGATTGTTCCCGTTGTTATGGCAAAAATTATTGATCGTGGTATTGCCATGAATGATCCTGCTTATATTGGAAAAATGTGTGTGTTGATTGTTGTTCTGGGTATCTGCGGACTTGCCTTTGCACTGACCTGTCAGTATCTTGCAGCAAAATGTGCCTTTGGCTTCGGAACGGATCTGCGCCGTGCTCTTTATCAGCATATCAATGGGCTTTCCTATACGGAGATTGACCAGATCGGAACTGCTGCACTGATCAACCGTATGACCAATGATGTCAACTCAGCCCAGACAGGCGTCAATATGTTTATCCGTCTTGCTGTGCGTGCACCGTTCCTGATCATTGGAGCAATCGTGATGTCCTTGATGATTGATGCAAAGCTTTCACTGATTTTTCTCTTGATTGCCCCAATCGTCGGATTGCTGCTTTATCTTGTGATGAACCGTACCGTTCCTATGTATGGAAATAATCAAAAAAAGCTGGATGCGATTGCAAGACAGACTGGCGAAAATCTGGATGGTATGCGCGTGATCCGTGCATTTTCCCGCCAGAATCAGGAGAAGGAGGAGCTTGCTGAGGAGTGTGCTGATCTTGAACGAAGCATGATTGCAGTCGGAAGAATTTCCTCCATTCTCAATCCGCTTACCTTCATGATCATGAATCTTGGTATTGTGGCAGTTCTCTGGTTCGGCGGCGAACATATCCATACCGGTGTCCTGAGTCAGGGCGATCTGACAGCCTTTGCGAATTATATGACCCAGATTCTTCTTGCGATGGTGGTGCTTGCCAATCTTATTGTTATTCTCACAAAAGCACAGGCATCCGCCCTTCGTGTACATGAGGTGCTTTCAACAGAGATTTCCATGGAGAACGGAACGGAACAGCCCGATTCCTCCGCCGACGAAGCAATCGCTTTTGATCGTGTGCAGTTTGCCTATGCCGGAGCCGGCGATCTGTCCCTTGAGGAAATCTCCTTCACGCTCCGCCGCGGACAGACCCTCGGCATTATTGGCGGTACCGGAAGCGGTAAGTCCACACTTGCCAATCTGATTCCCCGTTTCTATGATGCCACAAGCGGTGAAATCCGCATCTTTGGAAAACCCATTCAATCCTATGATACACAGGCACTGCGCCGTCTGATCGGCGTTGTTCCGCAAAAGGCTGTGCTCTTTACTGGAACCATTGCCGATAATCTGCGCTGGGGCAATCCCGATGCAGATGAAGCACAGATGCAGCGTGCACTGGAAATCGCGCAGGGAGCAGAATTTGTTGGAAAGCTCCAGTACGGTATGGAGACCCATCTTGTGCAGGGGGGACGCAATCTTTCCGGCGGACAGAAGCAGCGCCTTACCATTGCCCGTGCACTGACCGGAAATCCTGCCATTCTGATTCTTGATGACAGTATGAGTGCGCTTGACTATGCAACGGATCTTGCACTGCGCAATGCACTTCGTGAGCATTGCAGTGATCTGACCACCATTATGATTTCCCAGAGAGCGACATCTCTGACAGGTGCCGACCTGATCCTTGTTCTTGATGACGGATGCTGTGTCGGTATGGGCAAGCATGAACAGCTCCTTGAGACCTGTCCCGTATACCAGGAAATCTATCGTTCCCAGATGCAGTAAGGAGGGCAGTATGAAAAAGACAATTCTTCGAATTCTCGGCTATTGCCGTCCCTACAGACGGTATCTTGTCATGACCATTCTCTTTACACTGATCGGTGTTTCGCTCTCCATGGCTGTACCGCTGCTCATCGGAGAAGCGGTTGACTGTGCCGTGTCGAAGGGCAATGTCGATTTTGACGGGCTTGCCCGTGCAGCACTGGTGCTTGCAGGTGTTGTGCTTGTGAGCAGCATTTTTCAGTGGCTTGAAAGTCTTTGCATCAACCGCCTTGCCTTCGGAACCATCCGCTCCCTGCGAACGGAGCTGACAGCCAAGCTTGAAGAGGTTCCGCTCCGTTATATTGACGGCAATGCAAGAGGCGATTTGATGGCACGCGTCATTTCCGATATTGAGATTATTTCGGATGGTCTGCTGCAAGGCTTTGCCCAGCTGTTCACCGGCGTTGTGACCATTCTTGGGACACTTGTGTTCATGCTCATGATTAATGTAAAGATCACGCTGATTGTTGTGATCATGACCCCTCTTTCTTTTCTTGTTGCAGCAAAGGTGACAGCGATGTCCCATAAATCCTTCCAGCGCCAGTCCGCTCTGCGAGGAGAAATCGGTGCACTGACCGAGGAAATGATCGGAAGCCAGAAGGTGGTCAAGGCATTTGCCTATGAACAACGGGCGCAGGGGCGTTTTGAAGCGCTGAACAAGGAGCTGGGGGCTGCGGGCATCAAAGCCACCTTCTATTCTTCCATCACTAATCCTGCCACCCGTTTCGTGAATGGCTTGATTTATGCAGCAGTCGGAACTGTCGGCGCACTTGGCGCAATCGGCATTCTGCCATGGGTGGGTGTCATGAGCGTCGGAAGACTTGCAAGCTTCCTTTCCTATTCCAACCAGTATACCAAGCCTTTTAATGAAATTTCCGGTGTTATCGCGGAACTGCAGAATGCCATCTCCTGTGCGCAGCGCGTGTTTGATGTTCTGGATACACCTTCCGAGCCGGATGAAAGCCATCTGGCAAAGCCCTGTGACTGTAAGGGGATTTTGGAGTTCCAGAATGTATCCTTCTCCTATCATCCGGACCGCAGGCTCATTGAGAATTTCAGTATGCGTGCGGAAGCGGGAAAGCGCATCGCAATTGTCGGACCAACCGGCTGCGGCAAGTCCACCATTATCAACCTGCTCCTTCGTTTCTATGAAATCAACAGCGGAACCATTCTGCTTGATGGGCAGGATACTCGTACAATCAACCGTGACAGCCTGCGTAGTCTGTTCGGTATGGTGCTGCAGGAGACATGGATTTTTACCGGAACAGTTGCGGAGAATATTGCCTACGGAAAACCGGATGCCACTCGTGAGGAAATCGAGAATGCTGCAAAATCTGCATATGCGCACGGCTTTATCAAGCGACTTCCCAATGGCTACGATACGGTTATTTCTGACGGAAGCGGCCTGTCCCAGGGTCAAAAGCAGCTTTTGTGTATTGCGAGAATCATGCTGACGGATCCGCCCATGCTGATTCTCGATGAAGCAACCAGCAGCATTGATATCCGTACAGAGCAACGCATCCAACGAGCCTTTGAAAAACTGATGCAGGGCAAAACAAGCTTCATCATTGCCCATCGTCTCTCTACGATCCGCAGCGCAGACCATATTCTTGTGATGCGTGATGGCAACATCATCGAACAGGGCAATCATGAAGCCCTGATGCAGCAGCAGGGCTTCTATGCCTCTCTGTACCGCAGTCAGTTTGCTGACTAATTCCATTTCAGAAAGAAGGAAGAATCCATGGTTTCTCAATTCGCCCAGAAGCTTCGCAGCAGCATTTCCACCGCGATTGTCGGAAAGGAGGATGTCATTGACCGCGTGATTGTGGCATTGCTCTGTCAGGGTCATGTGCTGCTCGATGATATCCCCGGAACAGGAAAAACCACCCTTGCGCGCAGCCTTGCTGCCAGTATCGGCTGCAAACAGGTTCGCGTGCAGTTTACCCCCGACCTGCTGCCGTCCGATTTGACAGGCATCTATTATTTCAATCAGAAAAATCAGGATTTCACTTTCCGCAAAGGCGGTGTTTTCACCAATATTCTCCTCGCAGATGAGATCAATCGTGCCACCCCGCGAACCCAGTCAAGCCTTCTTGAATGTATGGAGGAAGGGCAGGTTTCTGTGGACGGAACTACATTTGTACTGGAAAAGCCCTTTTTCGTTATCGCAACACAGAATCCTGTAGAAACACAGGGTACCTATCCGCTCCCCGAAGCACAGCTTGACCGCTTTCTGATGTGTCTGCACCTTGGTTATCCATCAAAAGAAGCAGAAAAACGCATTCTGAGCGGTGAAAGTCAAGGCATTGCGGATTCTGTCTGCACAGTGGAGGAGCTTCTAAAAGCTCAGGAGGAAGTGCAGAAGGTGCTTGTTTCTGACGCGATAAAAGACTATTTGCTTGCCATTGCTGACAAGACCAGAAGTGATGCGTCCATTCAGCTTGGACTCAGTACAAGAGGACTTCTTGCGCTGCAGTCCTGTGCAAAGGGCTATGCAGCGGTGCAGGGAAGAAATTATGTCATCCCTGAGGACATTCGCGCAATAGCCCCCGATGTGATTGCACATCGTCTTATCACAAAGGGAAGTCCTCTGATGCAGAAAATGAGCTTCAAGCGTGAAACCGCTGCTCGTCTTGTGGGGGAAGTTCCCGTTCCCAAGGAACAATGCTGAGCTTTTTTCTGCTCCTTGCACTGATTACTGCGATGTATGTCTTGCAGGGATGGATATATTCCCGGTACGGGCTGGAGTCCTTGCAGTATCGCTGTTACTTTGACAAGGAGGAAGTGACGGAGGGAGAGACCGTTCACCTCATCGAAGAGATCGAAAACCGGAAGCTCTTGCCCTTACCATGGCTGAAATCGGAATTCTCAGTTTCCAAATACCTTTCCTTTGCCGGAACACATTCCGTCGTTACGGATCGTACCCGCTTTGTCTCCAGCTTTTTTACATTGAAAGGGGATTGCAGGATCAGAAGGGAATGGGAGGTTACCTGTCTGCGAAGAGGCGAATACCGTATTGACCGTGTGCTGCTTGTGACTGCGGATTTGCTTGGTATTGAGCGCAAGTCGAAAGCAGCCTGCGATGTCGGCAGTGTGCTGACGGTTTTGCCGCGCTGCTATGATACGGAAGGCTCACTCCTGACGATGTGTTCGCAGATGCTCGGTGAGCTCCCTGCGGAGCATCGGCTTCTGACGGATCCGTTTTCCGTTGCCGGCTCCCGTCCCTATACTGGATATGAGCCGATGCGGCGCATGGACTGGAAAACTTCCGCACGCTGTGCAGAGCTGATGGTTCGGACGGAGGAACCATGCCAGCAGCGGGAGCTTGTCATTGCTTTTACAGCACAAACCGGTGAATTTGGAAGGCGATATGTGAATGAGAATGTCTCAGAGCATACAATCCGCGTCTGTGCCAAACTGTTTCAGGAGTGCACGGAACGACAGCATCCGTTTTCCGTTCATACC
>JAZQAA010000282.1:0-4787 GCA_045544975.1 Oscillospiraceae bacterium
CCCTCCTACCCTCCGCCTAACCCCCTCCCTAAAGGGAGGGGGAAAAGTAGGGGGAGGGTGCCGCCTCCTCCACCAGGCAAAGGGACGAGCTGACGCCGTCCCCTGTTAACCCCTCAGTATGATCGGATGAAGCTTTGCGCGCTTACTGAAGCCTTGGGGGCTTTGCTTCGCTCGCCCCCAAACCCCACCTAAGGGAGGGGCTTCCAGCGAAGGGGACGAGCTGATGCCGTCCCCTGTTAACCTCTCGGTGCGAGGGATGGGTTTCGACATCCGAAAAAACAGCTTTACACCCTTCGCCCACAGGCGTTGGGTGTATGCGGTCAGACGATGCAGGGGTGATCCCTCCTAAGAATCCTTGTCAGCGCGGACTCCGCGCCCGCCGTCCCCTGTTAACCTCTCGATCGGATGGGGGATGGTGCATTTTGCGTTAACTGTGGGACACATGAAGCCGGTTCTACCGGCGGTCTCTAATGCAAAAACAGCTTTGCACCGCTTGCCGCAAGGCAAAGGTGCATTGCGGTCAGAAAATCCAAAGGCGTATCCTCTTAAGTATCCTCGCCAGCGGGGGCTCCCCGCACCATTTTGTCATATTCCCGTCGGGCTTGTCATGGAAATGATACCATTTGTCATTTTCCTTTTGTTGCGCGGTGTGCCGGATGGGTGTATAATGTGTTTACAGAAAAAAACAAAAGGAGACAACCGAATATGAAACGAACTACACTTCGCAGCGCAGCCCTTGCCGCTGCCGCAGCATTCCTGCTCAGCTGCACAGCCTGTGCAGGCGCCAAGAACCCCACCAAAACAGAAAGCAGCACCGAAACCGCACTCTCCCCCACCGCTCCCACACAGAGCACGGAGGATGCTTTGCAGGAAACCGATGCGCCCGTCCTTCCGACAGAAGCCGAATCCACGGAGTCTGCACCGACCGATGTGCCAACCGAAGAAGCCGAAACAGAGGAAGAGACCATTTCCCCCGGTTCTTTGGAACTGGAGTTCTTCCAGAACACCACAAGCAATACAATTGGCGGACTGACCTATACCATTTCCTATCCGGAGGTTTCTACGGATCCTGCGTATGAAACCGCCTTCAACGATCTGATTTTCTCCGCCGTTGCAAGCCTGATTTCCTATGGCGAGGGGATTGATTATGAGGATGATCGCAATGTCACTTTGACAGTGAGCCAGTACAATATCACACGCAATGACAGCGAGTATCTGAGTATTCTCTGGGTGGGGGATTATTTTGTGGAAACTGCAGCCCATCCGAATAATTTTGCAGAGAGCATTATCATTGACAAGTCGTCCATGCAAATTGTTTCGATCGGCGAGCTTTACACACTGGATGAAGCTTTTGCGGAAACGGTCAATGCAGAAATTGATGCAAATCTGATTCCGATGCTTGCGGAAAAGCTTGGTGTAATGGATTCCGAGCTTGCGGATGCCGGTGTCAGCGGCAGTGTGGATCTGAATATGCTCATACAGGATACGATGGAAGTCGGCACGGAATATTCCGCATGGCTTACGCCCAATGGTGTTGCTTTTGCGGTGAGCATTCCCCATGTTTATGGGGACTATTGTCCGGTTGTTGTGCCGTATGAAACGCTTGCAGCGTATGAGATTGGTTGATTTTTGAAAACTGCCCCCACAGCTAACGCACGCCCTTCGGGTGCCCTAACCCCTCCCCGAGGGGAGGGGAATAGGGGTGGAGGAGGCTGCCGCCTCCTCCACCAGCCTTGGGGGCTTTGCTTCGCTCGCCCCCAAACCTATGAAAGAATGGGGAAGCATAAGACGGTGGTGCTGATAAGGGGACGAGCTGGCGCTGTCCCCTATGTACCCCTCATAAAATGACAAAAAGCACTTCGCCCTCCTGCGAAGTGCTTTTCTTTCATACTATAACTGCGAACCCGCCGCTGCGAGCAGGTTCCATGTATACAAATCCACTGCCCCCGTTGCCGGAAGTGCTGTCAGCTCCTGAAACTCCCTTACAGCTCCCATTGTATCCGGTCCGTACAGCCCCGTTACCTCAATCAGCGGAAGGTTCTGGTATTCCTCGGAAAGTGCACGCAGAATCGCCTGAATCACAAGCACCGGCAATCCTGTGTCTCCTACCCCAATCACCTGACTGCGATCCCTTGGAAAGACCTCCAGTGCCCTTGCGAGCGTATCCACAAAACGCCTGTATGTCTCAGCAATGCGCTCCCATGTAGCATGGTTCGTCTCCCCGGTTTCCGTCAGACCATTGGCATTCTGGAATGCACGGACTGCATTCTGCGTCTGTACGCCGTAGATGCCGTCCGGCAGAATTCTTGGAATCCGGTCATCATAATACGAAATCCCATGCAGAAACTCCTGCAGTTCGCGGATATGCGCTTTCTCCTGTTCCTCTGTATATGCCATTGCGAAACCTCCCTTCTACGCACCCTTGATTGTATAGCCCGGCGACTGATAGGGGCGTTTGTCATAGCCGAACCGCAGGTCGGAATAGAGTCCGGCAATGCCGTCCCAGGTTGCGGCACCGACCACACCGTTCTCCGGAAGTCCCGCATACCGCTGGAACGCCAGCACCGCCGCCCTTGTCAGCGGCCCGAAATAGCCGGTATTCCGGACAGCCGGAATTTCCGGAATCGTCTCATGGATATAGGTCAGGTATTCTTGTATCACGCGGATATTGTCATCCGTCATGCCCTCACGGAGGATGGTGCCGGGATAGAGCCGCGGTGCCATGGACGAATCGTTCGGTTCGAGGGATTCTGCAATGCCTGCATAGGCACGGTACAGCTCCTCCCATGTGGTTTTATCGACAATTCCGGTCTGCGGCAGACCATAGATCCGCTGAAACGCCTTAACGGCGTTCTCTGTTGCAGCATCGTAGTAGCCGTTGATCACGATGGTCGGGACGGCTTCATAATAGGCGGCAACCACAGCAAGGAAGTACTGCAGTCCGCGCACCTGATTGCTTTGCATACCGGGGCGCAGATCCTCGGTATACTGCTGAGGAATTTCATTCTGCGTGATTCCCTCAGAATCCAGTTCTGCAAGCTTTTTGACGCTTGTATAGATGTACGCAATACGGTACCATGTCGCCTTGTTGATATTGCCGGTGACGGGGAGATTGAAGATCTCCTGGAATTTCCGCACGGCTTCTTCGGTGGCGATATCGTAGTTCCCGTCCGCGTTCGGGATCTTTGGGATAGCGGGATAATTGCGGGAAATCCGGTTGAGCTGGATCTGTGCCGTCTGCACGGCAGCACCGGAGGATCCGGGCGAGAGCAGTTCTCCGGGGAAGGAGGGGGTATTGGTGCGGACTTCGGCATTTGTCACAATATTGATATCATCTCCATAATAATAGGTCAGTATGTCATAGGGCACAAAGCCCTGTCTTGCAAGATCCACCGTTCCCCACTGGGACAGTCCGTTGCAGGTGACTGTGGTGCCGTTGCAGAAGGCGGCAAAAAGCGGCTCCACTGCGCCCTGACGGCGAATGTAATCATCGAAGAGTTCATCAACAAGCTGCCCGACATTCTCGAAAATCTCCCGTCCTTCGATGAATTTTTGGTCATACTGGGTTGTACTTGTGATGTCAAAATCATAGCCCCTTGAGCGGTACCATTCGGTATAGATCCGGTTGAGTGCATAGGTTGTGATGGCGTAGATATTGGCGCGCAGGGCATTTTCCGGCCAGGTGGGGTAGATTTCACTCGAAGCGACATTTTTCACATATTCCGGAAAAGGAACCGTGACATTCGGGGCATTCTGGTCGGGCGTGCCGAGATGGACAGTAATTTCCTCTGGAATAAAGGGTTCTCCGATCAGCATGGGAACCTCCTTTCTATAGATCCATCGGGCTGCCGGGGTAGCGAATGGTCTCCACATCCTCATGAACATAGAGCGGCAGCGGAATCATCTGGAACACCTGCCGCGAGGTAATACCGGCAAACACCGGCGCATCCTCGGAGACTGCCCGGAAATATCCATTTGCAAAAATGGCAATATCATAGAGAGCATAGGGCTGCACATTGCCCGGCTCCTGCGAAAGCGCGGCGGACGGTGCCGGAAGTGACACAATGGGTGTTTTGCCACTCTCATCCGTCGTCAGAAGCCGGATGAGCTGGCTGCGGCTGCCGTTTTTCCGGCTGATCGTCACAACAGCACCCGGCACGGGACGGGCACTCGTACCGGATGCGGCAACGACCTGCAGCTTTCCCTCCGAAGTGTAATTCTCCGGCACGCTGTCCGGCTTGGGCGGCGGCAGGGGATTCGGGGCAGGTTCCGGTCTTGGGACAGGTTCGGGTCTTGGGACGGGTTCCGGTCTTGGCAGTGGTTCGGGCATGGGTGGCGGCGGCGGTGCCGGAGCGGGATCGGGGTGTGTAATATAATCCGGAAGGATGGGATTTTCCTCATAGGGCAGTTCCGGCGGTTCCGGCATTGCCGGTTCATCGGGGGGCGGCGGAACGGGATTTCCCTGAACCGGAACAGATTTTCCGCCGTAGAGGCGGAGCATCTCCTCTTTGTATTTTCGGGAGAGTGCACGGACATCTTCCTGCATGGCATGACCTCCTGTTTTCATCAGTTTGGTTCATGATATGCACACATCCCCCAAAAAAGAACGCACAGTGCCTGTGCCCGCGAGGATTCTTAGGAGGGTTCGCCTCTGGATCGTCTGACCGCATACACCCAACGCCTGTCGGCGAAGGGTGTAATGCTGTTTTTTCGGATGTCGAAACCCATCCCTCGCACCGAGGGGTTAACAGGGGACGGCGCAGCTCGTCCCCTTGAAGTCGGATCGT
>JAZQAA010000283.1:0-2943 GCA_045544975.1 Oscillospiraceae bacterium
AAGGCAAAGGCGCATTGCGGTCAGACGATCCAGCGGCGTATCCTCCTAAGAATCCTCGTCTCAATAGCCTGCACCTCTGCTTGCAAGGTGCAGGCGTTCCAAATCTGTCGTCGCGTGAAAGAACCTATTACTTCCTCAAGAAGCCTTCCTGCGCGATATCGCCGGTGCGGGCTCCGCACCTAGATTGCGTCCTTGATTTTGTTGATGGCGCCCTTCTCGAGCCTTGATACCTGTGCTTGCGAAATGCCGATTTCCTTTGCTACCTCCACCTGCGTCCTGCCGCAGAGAAAGCGAAGGTAGAGAATATTCTTCTCCCGATCCTCCAGACTCTTCATGGCATCGCGCATCGAAAAGCGCGAAATCCAGCTTTCTGCGCTTTCCTTATCACTGAGCTGATCCAGAACATAGAGCGTATCCCCGGAATCCGAATACACCGGCTCGTAGAGCGAAACCGGATCACTGATGCTTTCAAGCGCAATCACGATATCCGCCCGTTCCTCGCCCACCTCTGCCGCAATCTCATCCATTGTCGGCTCACGGCGCAGTGTATTGGTCAGCAGCTCCCGCGCCTGAATCGCCTTGTAGGCAAGATCACGAAGAGAACGGCTGACCTTGATCTGGTTGTAGTCGCGCAGATACCGCCGCAGCTCGCCGCTGATCATCGGAACACAGTAGGTGGAAAAGCGTACCTCCTTCGTCAGATCGAAATTGTTGATCGCCTTGATCAGTCCGATCACACCAATCTGGAACAGATCATCCACATCCTCACCGCGGCCTGCAAAGCGCTGAATAACGCTGAGCACAAGCCGGAGGTTCCCCTCGATCAGCTTGTCCTTCGCCGCTTTGCTGCCGGTTTCCTTGAGCTCGCGCAGCAGCGCAATCTTTTCTTCCTCCCGAAGAACTGTCAGCTCCGCTGTGTTGATGCCAGATATGACAACCTTGTGATATGCCATGCAATGCCTCCTTCCGGGGAAAGTCCTGTATTTTCCCCATAACAGGTCCGTCGGTTTCAGTATGCACCGCTGGCATGACATTCATGCAGAGGAAAAATTTTCTGCCCGTCCCGCTCTTCGACATAATCCGCACTGCCTATGGAGTATAATGAACAGGACGGAGGGAAGGGCGGTGAACGGTTTTGACGGTATACATCGATGTGCTGCTGATTTTCAATCTGTATGTGAATTACATATTGCTGCGGATGACGGCGCGGATGACGCACAGCCGCCTGCGCACCGGAAGGTGCCTGCTCGCAGCTGCATTCGGAAGCTTCACAGCACTGATGATTCTCCTGCCGCCATTGCCGCTCCTGCTCAACCTTCTGTGCAAACTGCTCATCACTGTGCTGCTCTGCCTTGCCGCCTTCGGATGGCAGGGAGCTGCACGGCTGTGCTGGAACAGCCTTTGCCTGTCCGGCGCAAGCGTCCTTCTGGCAGGAATCCTGCTCGCCCTCGGCGTGCTCAGCCGCGCCGGCGTGGTGTGCGTCAATTCCTGCTGGTACCTCGATGTATCCCTTCTGCATCTCGTTGTGTTTACCATTGCTGCTTACCTCCTGCTGAGTGCCGTGCAGTTCCTGCACCGCAGGAACACTGCTGCGGACGAAGGGTACCGGATTCTCGTCCGGTACCGCAGCTGTACGGCAAGTCTGGAGGGTCTGGCAGATACGGGGAATTCCCTGACGGATTTCCTCACCGGCTGCCCCGTGATCATTTGTGACCGCCTTTCCCTCGGCAGAATGCTTCCCGAAACGGACGCACTCCCGAAGGGCTGGCGGCTTCTTCCGCTCACCACCATATCCGGAAGCAGCATGATTCCCGTGTTCCGTCCGGATGAGGTGGTGATTCAGTCCGTGCGAAGCGGTGACTGCCGCCGGGTGGATGCCATGATCGGCGTCAGCACACAGGCACACCGCAAAGCCATTTTCCACCCCAGACTGCTGCGTTTCTGAGCAGTTCCATAAAGGAAAATAAGGTCAAGGGACGAAGTCCCTTGCGGGGCGGAGGGGGCGAAGCCCCCCCATCATATCTCCCCTCCCGCTGGGAGGGGCAGGGGTGGGGAATTCTCGCAGAACGATTACTTAAATGACTTAAATTGTGGTCATTGCACACAAAGGAGGTCCTATGAAATGAATATCATGCAGCGTTTGTTTGAATGGCTCCGGCAGATACTCCCCTGCCGTGTGGACTATATCAACGGCTCCGATACCCTGCCTCCTCCCCTGACGCATGAACAGGAGGAACAGGTATTCTGCGAGCTGCAGAAGGGCAGCCTTGCCGCAAGGGAAACCCTGATTGTCCATAATCTGCGGCTTGTTGTCTATATCTCCCGAAAATTCGAAACCTCCGGCATTTGCCTTGAGGATCTCATCTCCATTGGCAGCATCGGGCTGATTAAGGCGGTGAATACCTTCAAGCCCGATAAAAATATCAAGCTTGCGACCTATGCGTCGCGCTGTATCGAAAACGAAATCCTCATGTTCCTGCGCAAATCCTCCCAGTACCGCGGCGAGATTTCCATTGACGAGCCGCTCAATACGGACTGGGACGGCAATGAACTCCTGCTCTCCGATATTCTCGGCACCGATGAGGATATCGTCAGCCGCGGCATCGAATGGGAAGCAGAGCGCGAAATGATCCTGAATGCCGTGGAAAGTCTCCCCGACCGCGAACGCGAGATCATGGAAATGCGCTTCGGGCTGCGCGGCGGAAGGGAACGCACCCAGAAGGAGGTCGCCGACCGCATCGGTATCTCGCAGTCCTATATCTCCCGGCTTGAGAAGAAGATTATCAAGAAACTCCGTGTGACGCTGGAGCAGACGCAGTAGGGGGATTGCGCGGATCATTGCCCCCCACAGCCGCCCTTTTATCCAAGATGGGGGGGTATCTCTGTGTCCACCCCACCGCCGCCCTTTTATCCAAGATGGGGGTTAGCTCTGTGTCCACCCCA
>JAZQAA010000284.1:0-9078 GCA_045544975.1 Oscillospiraceae bacterium
CGGTGCATTCCCCGGCGCAGAGGCTGAGGAACGCGGACAGGGTCAGGCAATTGCAGAAAACATCATGGAAATGCTCGGTCTGAGAACGCCCGTCATCTCCGTTGTCATCGGCGAAGGCGGCAGCGGCGGCGCACTGGCACTGGCTTCTGCGGACAGAGTGTTCATTCTCGAAAATGCAGTTTATTCCGTTATTTCTCCTGAGGGCTGCGCAAGCATTCTTTGGAAGGATTCGAATAGAGTGGCGGATGCTGCGGACTGTCTGCACATCACAGCTGAGGATATGAAGGAATTCGGCGTTGCAGAGGAAATCATTCCCGAGGACTTTGATCACTTCAACAAAATGTGCAAGGTGCTCAAGAGTGCCATCGTGCGTGAGCTTGATCATCTCTGCGCACTCTCGGAGGAAGAGCTGCTTGAACAGAGATACCAGCGTTTCCGCAAATATGGCATCTACACAGAGGAAAACTAATCTGACAGCAATATTCCCCCCGGAACCGGGGGGAATCCAATAAACCGGTTGCTTTGCCGCTTTGAATGGGGAAAGCGGCAAGGTCATCGGCAGAAGGAGGTATTTGACATGGAACCACTGTACAAAAAATTCAGTCAGGCAAAGTTTGACGAAAACGGACAAATCACGGGATTTTCTCTCAATTACCCGGACAATTTTAACTTTGGATATGATGTAGTAGATGCCATTGCGGCAGAGGAACCAAATAAGCGCGCGGTTGTCTGGTGCGATGACGAGGGAAATGATCGTACGCTCACCTTTGGGGAAATCAGTGCACTTTCTTCTCAGACAGCGCACTATCTGGTCAAGCAGGGCGTCCGCAAGGGCGACCGCGTCATGCTCATGCTCAAGCGGCATTTCGAGTACTGGTACATCATCATTGCGCTCCATAAAATCGGTGCAGTGACCATTCCTGCAAGTCATATGCTGACAACGGGCGATATCGTCTACCGTGCCAATGCTGCGGACATCCGTACCATCGTCTGCGCGGATGATGAAGCACTTTGCAATAAGATTCTTGATGCGTCCAAGCAGGCACCGGGCCTGACAAATCTTTTCACTGTGCGCAAGGGTCACGGCGGATTCCGGCTGATTGATGAGCTGATCAAATCCGAACCCAAGGCATTCCCCAGAACTGAAACCAGAGTCAGCGAAGCACTTATTCTGTACTTTACATCCGGTACCACAGGTTATCCCAAGGCAGTGGTGCACAACCACGCTTATCCCCTGGGACATATCGTAACAGGTGTGTACTGGCACTGCGTACGGGACAATGGTCTGCATCTGACCGTTGCAGATACGGGATGGGCAAAGTCCTCTTGGGGCAAGATCTATGGTCAGTGGCTTGGCGGATCCGCCATCATGGCATATGATTACGACCGCTTTGATGCGGAAAAGATGATGCAGGTACTGGAAAAGTACGGCATCACCACCTTCTGCGCACCGCCGACACTTTATCGTCTGATGGCAAAGACCGGTCTGCGCCGCGAGGCATTTGCAACCGTCACACACGCCTCCACAGCCGGTGAGGCACTGCAGGAGGAAATCATCCGTCTTTTCTACGAATGCACAGGTCTGGAAATCATGGAAGGCTTCGGACAGTCCGAGACAACCCTGATCATTGGCAATTTTGCCGGCGGCAAGCCGAAAAGAGGCTCCATGGGCAAGGCTTCCCCCCTGTACAAGGTACGCCTTGTGGATTTAGACGGCAATGATGTGCCGGTTGGTGAAACGGGAGAAATTGTCATTGACGCAAGGGATCGCATTCCGGAGGGGCTCTGCCTTGGCTACGAGAACAACGACGAAGCCAACGCACGCTGCTGGAAGAATGGTATTTTCCACACAGGCGATACGGCTTACTGCGATGAGGACGGTTACTATTACTATGTCAGCCGCCTCGATGATGTGATCAAGTCCAGCGGCTACCGCATTGGACCATTCGAGGTAGAGAGCGTTCTAATTCAGCATCCGGCTGTTGTAGAATGTGCTGTGACCGGTGTTCCGGATACGGAGCGCGGCAATCTGATCAAGGCAACAGTCGTCCTGACGGCAGGTACACAGCCCTCCGATGCACTTGCAAAGGAGCTGCAGGATTTCGTCAAGGAACGCGCTGCTGGCTACAAGCGCCCGAGGATCGTGGAATTTGTGGACGAGCTTCCCAAAACCATCAGCGGAAAGATCCGCTACAATGTCATCCGCGACAAGGATGCAAAACAATGAGCACAAAGGGTCTGCCGGAACGCAGACCCTTTTTCCAAAACTGTCTCCAAAACATCAAGATTTTTCCCATCCGATATGGTATGATAGAATTACGATAACGTTATCCGAAAATGGTGATCCTATGAACAAATTTACAATTCTGTCCGTGGTGCTTACATTCATCGACGAAAATCTGACAAAGGAAGTCACGCCGGAGCTGTGTGCACAGAAGTGCGGCTACTCGCTTTCCAATCTGCAGAAAATGTTCCGCTGCACCTTCCACATCGGTGTCAGCGACTATATTGCAAGGCGAAAGCTGACTGCAGCCGGTAAGGCTCTCCTTGAAACGGACTGCTCCGTGCTGGACATTGCCCTGCAGTACGGCTACAACTCCCACGAGGTGTTTACAAGAGCGTTCCTGCGGCTATGGGGTGTCACACCATCGAAATTCCGCAGAAACAGGCGGTTTTCCGAGATCTATCCAAGACTCGATGAAGCCATGACCATTACGGACAAGGAGGGAACAATGATGATGTACAGCAAGAAGAAATTTGATGTTTCACACCTTTATGATTATATCAGAGCGCACGGCGAAAAGTATGTGGTTTGCTTTGACATGGTTCGTCTGATGGAGATTAACTCCGTCTACGGCAGTGCCGCCGGAGATATTGCCATTGCGGAATGCCTGCGGAGAATTGATACAGAATCGGATGAAACCATGCTTCCCATCCGCATCGGCGGTGATGAGTTCATCCTGATCACAGACTTCGACAAGCTGGAGGACGCGCAGACAGCTGCAGAACGCATTCTGGCGCACAACGGCGAAACTGTCAAGTCCGGTGAGCATGAATTTCCGGTTTCCATGCGTGCGGGGTATGTTGTCATTCCGAAGGGGAATCTTCGCTATAATGAGCTGTTCAGCCAGTGCGTACTGGCAGGGCGGGAGTAGTCGCTTCGGCACTTTACAAATCCTCTTTCCCGTGCTATAATAAAAGAAATAACACCAGAAAGGCGGGATTTTCATGGGAAGAATCAAACGACTGATCAGCGTATTTCTTGCAGGCTGCTGCTGCATGGGGCTGCTCTGTTCCGCAGTACAGGCGGAAACCGCTTCCCCCTTCAAGGCAACCTTCCTGCAGGGCTGGCTCTGCCGCGACTGGACACAGGAGCGCTGGAACACCGAATTCCAGGCAATGGACGAAGCCGGCTTTGATGCGGTCATCCTGCAGACAGTCTGCGATCTGACCTACGAGCAGACGGATGCTTCTCAGAATACGCAGAATCCGGATTCCTACGCCTTATCGTCCGCCTATATGCTCTATCCGTCGGCAATTCCGGAGCTGGAGGGTGCCTATGTCTCCTCCCAGAACAGCGGCGATGCGCTGGAACTTGCACTATCTGCCGCAAAGACCCATGATATGCAGATCTGGATCGGCACCATCGGCGATAACCGGTGGTGGAATTATGGTTGGGGAACACCGGCTGCATCGGAGAGCAGCGAAACCTATTTTTCTCAGTGGTGTGAGGAAAATGGTTCACTCTGTGCAGAGCTGATCACGGAAATCCAGGCGCGTTACGGCGATACCTACAGTGATCAGATTGCAGGCTTCTATTATGTGAATGAAATCTGGAATATGGATGCTGCCTGCGCCGGAACGGACGAAGGCATCTATGCAAAACTGATCGGCAGCAATATCAACGCTTCCCTTGCAGCGATGGACGCTGTATGTCCGGACAAGCCGCTGATGATCAGTCCCTTCTTCAATCCCGATCTTTCGACAGCGGAGCAGTACGGTACATTCTGGGCGGATATTTTTGCAGCGGCGGATTTTCGCAGCTTTGATATCTTTGCGCATCAGGACGGCGGTGGACGCGAATGCACGCCGGAGGTCATCCGGGAATGGGCAATTCCTCTGAAAACTGCCTGCGAAGCGGAGGAAATGCAGTTCTGGATCAACCACGAGACCTTCCAGACGGACGGCTCCTCGAAGCCTATTGCAGCACTTGCGGCAAACCGCGAGGCGACTGCCGATCTCACGGACAACTGCATTCTCTTCTCATGGAATCACTATTACAATTCTCTCGTCTATCCGGAAAAGGCGGATTTAGATGCTGCCTATCTTGCCTATGTTTCGGAATTCCAGCCCTTGCGGGGGGATGTGGATCTTGACGGAGATGCGGATGCTGCGGATCTGCAGCTCCTGCAGGATTACCTGCTCCGCAATGCCGCACTCACCGCACCGCAGGCAGAGGCAGCCGATCTCAGTGCCGATGGGATTGTGGATGTGTTCGATCTGGGAATCCTCAAGAAAATCCTATAACAGAAAAAACCTCCGGATCACTCCGGAGGTTCGTTTAATTATCAGTCAGATCAAAAGGTTCTTCCTCATTCTGCATGGCTGACTGCAGGACATTGTGATAGAATACCGAAGGATTTGAAAGAATCCGTTCGCCGAGCAGCTTTGCCTGCTTCAGATCGGGGGTAAAAATTGTCAGCTCAAGCAGCACCAGCGCATGATCCATAATCCGTACTCGCAGGTGACAGCCGGTTTCCAGCTCAATGTACTCCAGCTTTACATCATTCTCATTTCTGCGGCGCTCCATAGCACGGTGCGCGGAGAGAACGATATTGTCACGATAGGACTTGGCAGCAATGGTTTTCAGGCGTTTTGCAAGCGCAATTCCCTTTTCCGTGGGCGCATAAATTTTCTCGCCTTTTTCATTTGTCGTGAGAGTAACGGAACCGTTATCCTGCAATGTCTGCAGCACTTCCTGATAGGTGAAATAATTAATGATGCCGCCGGTCACAGCGATATCATACAGCAGCTCGGAATCAAGCGGCTCTTCCACGCGGTACAGCATATAGCAGAGCAGGATGCTGGCAACGGAGGAATCCGTCACACAGCGGTCGGCGAGTTCGGAGAGCTTCAAAAGGTTCTCGTCACGCATTTTCTTCTTCATTATTCTGTAAAATGGGGATAGTCGAGCATATGGGACAGCAGTGCAATATTCATTGCAGCCTCCACACAAGGCACGGCACGGGCTACGATACAGGGGTCATGACGGCCATGCACCACAAGCTTATCATTCTGCATAGTGGACATATTCACCGTATCCTGCTCAATTCCGATGGATGCAGTGGGCTTGATTGCCACATTCATGGTAATGGGCATACCGGAGGAAATGCCGCCAAGAATACCGCCATGGTTATTGGAATAGGTCTTGACATAGCCATGATCATCCACATAGAAGCTGTCATTATTCTGGCTGCCGACCATCTCGGCTACCTTGAAGCCTGCACCGAATTCCAGACCCTTGACTGCCGGAATGCCGAACACGAGCTGTGCAATGGTATTCTCCAGACCATCAAAAATCGGAGAGCCGATACCTGCCGGAACATTGACTGCCACACACTCGATGATACCGCCGAGGGACTCACCGCCCTGTGCAGCTGCGAGGATATCCTCCTGCATCAGCTTGCCCTGTGCATTCTTGATCACAGGGAAGCTCTTGCCGCGAACAGCAAGAATATCATCCTTTGTGACATTGACATGGTCGAACTGGGCGTCCTTGATACCATGGATTTCTGCAATATGTGCACCAACATAAATTCCTCTGCGCTCCAGAATCTGACCGCAGATCGCACCTGCAAAGCACAGCGGTGCTGTCAGTCTGCCGGAGAAATGACCGCCGCCGCGCACATCATTGAAACCTCTGTAGCGGAGCGCGCCCGTATAATCCGCATGACCCGGACGCGGGAGCTTGCTCAGATTGGAATAGTCCTTGGAACGGGTATCCGTATTCTGGATGAAGGCGCACAGCGGCGTACCGGTAGTTCTGTCATTGAGCAGACCGGACATGATCTGATTGAGATCCTTCTCCTTGCGGGGCGTAGTGGTACCGTCGCTCTTGGGCGCACGGCGTTCCATGAATTGATGCAGCTTTTCTATATCAATGAATTCACCGGGCGGCAGATTGTCAATGGTCACACCGATTGCCGGACCGTGGGACTCGCCAAAGATGGAAATGGAAATTCGATTACTCCACATTGATGACATTGGAAATTCCTCCTAATTGTTCGTAATCCTCAAAGAAATCCGGGTAGGACTTCTCCACGCAGTGCGCACCGAGGATGGTGACAGGCTCTGTACAGCGTGTTGCAGCGATGGCAGCACACATAGCAATCCGATGGTCGCCAAAGCTATCCACCGTTCCGCCGCGAAGTGCAGGAACCGGATGAATTTCCAGACCATCTTCATGCACAATCACCTTGCCGCCGAGGTTGTTCAAAAGCGCAGAAACCGCCGTCAGGCGATCACTTTCCTTAATCCGCAGACGCTGTGCACCAGTAATCACGGACACATCGTCCCCGAAGGTGCCAAGCACGGCAAGAATCGGGACAAGGTCGGGAATATCGGTAGCATCCACACGGAAGCACGCTTTTGCACCGCTATTCTTATTATAACACATTTCGTCAATGATTTCAACAATTTTTCGATCGCCCTGCACGGATTTTTCCGGAACATTCAGAAGCGTCACTGCATTACCGATGGCATTTGCTACATAGAAGAATGCCGCCTGCGAGAAATCGCCCTCCATGCGGACATCCTCCGCTTCATAGCGCTGATTGCCGCGCACCTTGTAATTGCCCTCCGGCGTCTCCTCCACCTCTACGCCGAATCGTCTCATGCAGTCAATGGTCATATCTGCATAGGGCTTGGACTGGAGGGGCGAGGTCATCACAATTTCAGAATCCCCATCCAGAAGCGGCAGCGCAAACAAAAGTCCTGTGATGAACTGGGAGGAAATATCCCCCTCCAGTTCAAAAATGCCGCTCTCGAGCTTGCCCTCCATCACAAAGGGCATGGTGTTGTCATAATGGAAGGTAATCCCCTTCCTGGAAAGCTCCCGGATATAGGGCGTAATCGGTCGTTGGGGAAGTCTGCCCTCTCCACGGAATTCCGTACGGATGCCAAGTGCCGCTGCAACGGGAATCAAAAACCGAAGCGTGGAGCCGCTTTCGCAGCAATCCGCAATGGCGGATGCCGCAGGCGTTCCAATGCCGGACATGGTGACGCAGTCGCCTTCCTTCTGGAAATTCGCTCCAAAGGCTTCCATAATACCGAGGGTCGCGTCAATATCCTTGGAATAATCAATTCCGCTCAAATAGGAGATACCTCCGGCAAGGGCGGCACAGATGATGGCACGGTGTGTCATGCTCTTGGAGGAAGGGATAGTGACATTTCCCTTCAACCTGCTGGGTGTGATAATCAAATCCATGGCTGCTCCTCCTATTCTGCAAAGAGCCTGCAAAAGTCTTCAAATGCGGCACTGCAGATCTGCGCATTGCCGATCGGGTTGCATACCACATAGCGAAGCTGTGCACCGGCGCGTTTCTTGTCATTGCCGCAGTGTGCCGCAAGCTCCGGCGCCGGAACACCGGCATCACAGGGCAGCTCATACTGTTTGACACAGTCACACAGGCGCGCATATTCTTCTGCGCTTCCGCAATATTTTGTCATGAGACACATACCAGCTGCTACTGCACTGCCATGGGTGTAGGTTTCATAGTGATAATGCGCCTCAATCGCATGGCCAAGGGTATGTCCGAAATTCAGGATCATTCGCTCGCCATTGTCAAATTCATCGTTTTCTACTACATCGCGCTTGATGGCAACGCAGGTCGGAATGATCGTATCAAAATGCGCCTGAACGCTGTCCAGATCGAGCGCACAAAGCTGCTCAAAGAGCGCAGCATCGCGGATCATACCGTATTTGATGACCTCTCCCATACCATCAGCCAGGAAAATTCTCGGCAGTGTGGAAAGGGTGTCCGGATCACAGAGTACAACCTTCGGCTGCTTGAAGGCGCCTACAAGGTTCTTGCCCTCCGGCAGGTCAATTGCTGTTTTTCCGCCAACGGAGGAATCCACCTGTGCCAGAAGTGTGGTTGGAATCTGCACATAGGAAAGTCCGCGCAGGAAGGTCGCTGCCGCAAAGCCGGTAATATCGCCGACAACACCACCGCCAAGGGCGATCAGGCAATCACTGCGGGTAATCTGGTTTTCGCACAGGAAGCTGTAAATGGACAGCAGCGTTGCAGCACACTTGGACGCTTCCCCGTGAGGAAATACATATTTGACAACCCTATAGCCGTTTTCGCGGAGGGATGCTTCCACGGTTTCAGCATAAAGGGCATTTACATTGTCATCGGTAATGATTGCACAGGTCTCACTCTTAATCAAGGGCTTGATGTGGGTACCGCATTCTTTCAGCAGACCGCGGGCAATCAGTACTTCGTAGGGTGTTCCGGTAGTAACGGAAATGGTTGTCATAGTACGCCTCCTGTTCCGGCAAATGCCGGTATGTTTCTTCCTATTATATGATACCGAATTTTGGCAGTTTTGTCAAGGGGTTTTAGCAATTTGAAGCAATAAAATCCGTCGGAAACTGCAAATTATTTCTGAAAAGACTGGAAATCCCCCAGCACTTGTGGTATAATAAAGGATGACGATAATTGAACGGAGGAATTTCCATGCGTTTACTGGTAATCGACGGCAACAGCATCGTAAACCGCGCTTATTACGGCGTTCGTGCCCTTGCCAATCACAAGGGCGTGTTTACTAATGCGTTGTTCGGATTTCTGAATATGTACCTCAAGGAGATCGGAGAAATCAAGCCCGACGGCGTGGCAGTGGCATTCGATCTTCGAAGCCCCACCTTCCGGCACAAGGCAGTAACAAGCTACAAGGCAAACCGCAAGGGAATGCCCGAGGAGCTTGCCATGCAGATGCCCTACCTCAAGGAAATTCTTGGATATATGGGAATTGCCTGTCTTTCTTGTGAGGGATTTGAAGCGGATGATCTGCTTG
>JAZQAA010000285.1:0-6338 GCA_045544975.1 Oscillospiraceae bacterium
GTGGTACTGCTGTACTGATGAATTGCTGCTCATGGGAACCTCCTTTCGAAAACACAGATTGCCATCCTGCCATAAGCAGGATGGCATTGCTTTTGATTAAAGCTTGCGGTTGTCGATAACACGCTTTGCCTTGCCCTCGGAACGGGGCAGGCTCTTCGGCGGACAGATCGTTACCTTTGCCAGCACGCCGACAACGGACTTGATCTCTGCCTGAATTTCCTTCTGAAGACGCTGCATATTCGCAAGGCTGTCGGTGAAGGCTTCCTCGGTCATTTCTACCTGAACTTCCAGTGTATCGGCGTTGTTCACTCTGTCCACAACGAGCAGGTAATGCGGTGCAACACCCTCGGTTCTGACGAGAACGGTCTCGATCTGGGACGGGAATACATTGACGCCGCGGACGATGATCATGTCATCCGTTCTGCCGGTGATTCTGCCCATACGAACGGTGGTTCGGCCGCATTTGCACTTCTCTGCATTCAATGTGCAGATATCGTGGGTTCTGTAACGGAGCATCGGCATACCTTCCTTGGTGATGGTGGTGAACACCAGCTCACCGGGTGTACCGTAGGGAAGCGGCTCACCAGTTTCGGGGTTGATAATCTCTGCGATTACATGGTCCTCGTTGACATGGGAACCATTCTTTTCAAGGCACTCGAAGGCAACACCGGGACCTGCGATTTCTGTCAGGCCATAGATGTCACAAGCGTCGATGCCAAGAAGCTCTTCAATCTTCAGGCGCATTTCCTGTGTCCACGGTTCGGCACCGAAGAGACCTGCCTTGAGCTTCAGCTCGGAGGGATCAATGCCCATATCGTGGATGGCTTCGCCAAGATAAGTAGCATAGGAAGGTGTGCAGCAAAGAATGGTGGAACCCAGCTCACGCATCATCATGATCTGTCTCTGGGTGTTGCCGCTGGACATCGGAATGACCATGGCGCCGATTCTGTCCGCGCCCTGATGCGCACCCAGACCACCAGTGAACAGGCCGTAGCCGTAGCATACCTGTACAACATCATCCTTGCCTGCGCCGACTGCTGTCATGGAACGCGCAACCATCTCCGTCCAGACCTCTACATCGTTTTCAGTATAGCCGGAAACGATGGGCTTGCCTGTGGTACCGGAGGATCCCTGAATACGAACGATCTGCTCGTTCGGAACAGCAAACAGTCCGAAGGGGAAGGTGTCGCGCAGGTCAGTTTTTTCAGTAAAGGGCAGCAGACGGATGTCATCGACAGTCTTGATGTCTTCAGGCTTGACGCCCTTGGCGTCCATGCGCTCGCGGTAGAGCGGAACATTGTTGTATACATGCTCTACGGTCTTGCGCAGGCGTTCTCCCTGGAGCTTGCGGCGTTCTTCACGATCCATGCACTCCATCTCAGGATTATATATATGGTGAATTTTCTCAGGCATATGTAGGACTCCTTTAGGAAAAATTGAAAAATTATGTAAAAATTATATCATATTTGTAACGACCTGTCAAGAGGAATCGGCATTGCTGCTGAGAAAATTGCATTGACATTTGCGGGAAGTCATGCTACAATGAAAGATGAAAATGCAAAACGATTCGAATCGGGAGGAAAACCATGTACTTATCCAGAGCGAATTTAATTTACACGCGTTTGATTGCTGCCCTGCAGCTGGTGCTTGGCGGCCCTTGCACGGCACTATTTGCCATTGTGATCATTGGCGGACTTGCCGGAGACGCGGATGTGCGACGGGATATTCCGCAGTATATTGCCGGACTCATTAGTTTTGGCTGCGTTACAGCACTGGGCATCAGCAACCTTGTGCAGATCGGCAGAGCCAAGCGATTCAACAGCCTGTTTCAGGGACAGCCCAGCGGCCGTATTTCCATCAAGCAGAACAGTCAGCTTTTCAGAATCCAGCCCCACCGCTTTGCAAGACAGTTTGACTCGCTCATCCGCCGCGGTCTCCTTGTGAATTGTCACATTGATTATGTGGGAGAACCCGTGATTGTGCTGCATTCCCGTAAAGGGGAGGGCGAGTACATTGTCCGTCCTAAGACCATATTGTCCCATATCATTGCGTTTGTGATGATCGGCATCGGGGGATTTCTGATGGTTCTGATGATCTTCGGATTCCTTCTGGATCTGCTTGAGGGCAACCTGGATTTCGGAGAATCCCGCCATGCGGGCTTTGTGGCGATCAGCAGCTTTGCTGGTGCAATGCTGCTCGGCGGTCTGTGGATGCGTGCCCAGATCGGTGAAGCCTACCGCTTCAATAGCCTGTTCACGGGTGACGATGATGGCCTTTTGTCCGTGAAGAGAACCGCCGCCATTCTGGGACTGCGTGCAGAAACGCTTGCATCGCGCTTCGACAGACTTGTCCGTCATGGCTATCTGTGCCGCTGCCGCCTGATGGCAAGTGAGGGGGAACCGCAGATTTACCTGCATAACGGCGCTGCCGGCGTACATGAACGCTTTGTTGCTGTGATCTGTCCCGGATGCGGTGCATCGAATTCCTTCCAGGCAGGTTTTATCGGGAAATGCCGGTATTGTGGGAGAAATATTAAGGTATAGACTATGAAACACCCCGCTCTTATGCGGGGTGTTTTTGTCCTTTGTAAAGAATACAAAAAATTCAGCATCACGCCAATTTTCTACTTGTAATTCCGGAAAAACTATGCTATAATAAAAGAGTGTGTATTATGTGACGGAAAGGGAGGTGCGCAGTATGGTGCATTTTGGGAATGAATGGGATACGCTCCTTGCAGAGGAGCTGGAAAAGCCCTATTACTTACAGCTTCGCCGCTTTCTGGCGGAGGAATACCGGACAAGAACGATTTACCCCGACCAGTACGATATTTTCAATGCCTTAAAATACACCAGCTACAGCGATGTCCGCGTGGTTATTATCGGGCAGGATCCCTACCATGGCGTGAACCAGGCGCACGGACTTTGCTTTTCTGTGAAAAAAGGCGTGCAGCCGCCCCCGTCACTCATCAATATTTTTAAGGAAATCCGCGAGGATCTTGGAATTGACAACCTCGGCAGGCACGGCGAGCTGACAAACTGGGCAAAGCAGGGCGTGCTCCTTCTCAATACCGTGCTGACCGTACGGGACGGCGAAGCCGGAAGCCACCGCGGAAAGGGTTGGGAGCAGTTCACCGACCGGATCATTCAGCTTCTGAATCTTCGGGAGGATCCGATTGTGTTCCTGCTCTGGGGCGCACCTGCCGGAGCGAAAGCGCAGCTTGTGCAGAACCCCTGCCATCTGGTGCTGAGAGCGGCACATCCGAGTCCGCTGTCCGCATTCCGGGGATTCCTCGGATGCCGGCATTTTTCACAGACGAACGCCTTTCTGAAGACCCACGGTTTCCATGAAATCGACTGGTCGATAGATTGATTACATAAAGGAGAGCGAAAGCATGGAACAGAAAAAACCGATCTTTTCGTTTGAGGTATTCCCTCCGAAGCCCACTTCCCCTGTGGAGAGTGTTTCGAACTCCTTTGCAGAGCTTGCAGCACTGCATCCGGATTTCATCAGCGTGACCTACGGCGCCGGCGGCGGCGTGAACGGCGGCAGGCTGACCTGTGAGCTGGCAGCCAAGCTCCAGAACGAATATGGCGTGCGCTCGGTTGCACACCTTCCCTGCATCTCCTATACAAGGGAAGAAATCACGCAGGTGCTCGAGGATTTCAAGGCACACGGCATTCACGATATCCTTGCGCTGCGCGGCGACAAAAGCCCCGAGCGTCCGGAGAAGGACGACTTCCGCTATGCAAGCGAGCTGATTGATTTTGTCCGCAGCAAGGGCGATTTCAATATTATGGCGGCGTGCTATCCGGAGGTGCATCCGGAGGCAAGATCGGCTGCTGATGACCTGCGCCATCTCAAGGAAAAGGTGGACAAGGGCGCGGATCATCTGATCTCCCAGCTCTTCTTCAATAACGAAAACTTCTATGACTTCCGCGAAAAATGCGATATCATCGGCATCAATGTGCCGATCGAAGCCGGCATCATGCCCGTTGTGAATGCGGCGCAGATCACCAGAATGGTGAGCCTGTGCGGCGCAAGCCTTCCGAGAAAATTCACCGTCATGATGCAGCGATTCTCCCATAGTCCCGAGGCAATTCGGGATGCGGGCATCGCCTACGCCATTGACCAGATCGTGGATCTTGTTGCCAACGGCGTGGACGGCATCCATCTCTACACGATGAATAATCCCTATGTCGCAAAGCGCATTACCGAAGCGGTTTCCGGCATTCTCGGACGATGAAGCTTCCGGAAGCCATCGACCGTGCGCAGGCGTTCCGGTACATGGGGCTGCATGGACAGCCGGAGGAATCCCTGCTGCGACTTGCGGATATCTGCGAGAAACGCCTTCTTTCCGCGGCTTCTCCGAGATATATCCATCGCGTGTTTCCGCTTTCCTTTTGTGAGGAGGGTGTCCGCTGCGAGGGGAGTACACTTCTCCTGCAGGGGAAGGACATCCGGACGCACCTGGATGGCTGCAGCCATGCGGTGCTGCTGTGTGCAACACTGGGTGCGGATCATGTCGTGCGGCAGGCGATGGCGGAGGACATCACCGCCGGCACCATGACGGACGCGATGGCAAGTGCGCTGACCGAGCAGATCTGCGATCTTGCGGAGACGGAGATTCTCGAGGCCTTTCCGGATATGCACGCTGCATGGCGGTTCAGTCCGGGATACGGGGATTTTCCTCTCTCGATTCAGGAGGAATTCCTGCGCGTGCTGGATGCGGGAAAACGCGCAGGCGTCTGCGTCAGCGAAAGCGGACTTTTGATTCCGCGCAAATCCGTCACAGCGATTATCGGCTTGTCGGGCAAGCCCGTTGCGCGGCACAGAAGGGGCTGCAGCGTGTGTAATTTAGCCAAAACCTGCCCCTATCGGGCGAAAGGAGACCATTGCAAATGACAACAGCGTTTTTCGAAAATCGGAATTTCCTCATTCTTGACGGCGGCATGGGCACCATGCTGCAGGCAAATGGTCTGGAGGCGGGCGGCATTCCCGAAATGCTGAACTTCTCCCATCCGGAACAGATTACTGCCATCCACCGCGCCTATATCGACGCAGGTTCGGATGTGGTCTATACCAATACCTTCGGCGCAAACCGCCTGAAAATGGCGAAAACCGGCAAGTCCGTCAAGGAGATCATTGAAGCCGGCATCCGCAATGCCAGAGCCGCAGCGAAGGAAAGCACCCTCGTTGCCCTCGATATCGGCCCCATCGGACAGCTGCTCGAACCGACGGGAACTCTGAAGTTCGAGGAAGCCTACGATATTTTCCGCGAGGAGATCGAAGCCGGAAAGGACGCGGATCTCTATATTTTCGAGACCATGACTGACCTGCTCGAAGTCCGTGCAGGCGTGCTTGCCGCAAAGGAATGCGGCGACGGCAAGCCGATTTTCGTGACAATGAGCTTTGAGGAAAACGGCAGAACCTTCACTGGTTGTGAGATCTCCTCCATGGCACTGACACTCGAAGGTCTGGGGGTTTCCGCCATCGGCGTGAACTGCTCCCTCGGTCCGGAGGAGCTTATCCCCATCGTTGAGGAGCTTTGCAAATGGACAACACTTCCGGTCATCGTGAAGCCCAATGCCGGACTTCCCGATCCCGTGACGAATACATATGCCTTCCCGCCTGAACGCTTCGCGCAGTGCATGAAACCCTTCGTGGAGATGGGCGCTGTGATCTTCGGCGGCTGCTGCGGCACAACACCCGACCATATCCGTGCAGCGGCACAGACCATCCGTGCGATGGAACCGGTTCAGCGTGAGGTGCATATTCCCTGCGCCGTCTGCTCGGCGAACCGTACGGTCATCATTGACCAGCCGCGCATCATCGGCGAGCGCATTAACCCGACTGGCAAAAAGCGCTTCAAGCAGGCGCTTATGGAGCATGACATTGACTATATTCTCGGACAGGCAATTCAGCAGATCAGTGCAGGCGCGGACATTCTCGATGTGAATGTCGGGCTGCCGGAAATTGACGAAGCCGAGATGATGCAGTCCGCCGTGAAGGCGATTCAGGGCATCACGGATACCCCCCTGCAGCTTGATACCACGGATCCTGCAGCACTCGAAGCCGGACTGCGGCTCTATAACGGAAAGCCCATTGTGAATTCCGTGAACGGCGAGGAGGAATCCCTTGCCACCGTGCTTCCGCTTGTGAAGAAATACGGTGCGGCGGTTGTCGGACTGACACTTGACAAGGACGGCATTCCGAAAACGGCGGAGGGTCGTTTCCAGATTGCAAAGCGCATCCTTGACCGCGCGCTTTCCCTTGGCATCCGCAGGGAGGATGTGTACATCGACTGCCTGACCCTGACGGCATCCGCCGAGCAGGAGGGC
>JAZQAA010000286.1:0-3808 GCA_045544975.1 Oscillospiraceae bacterium
GAGCCCTTCCCACAATGGGAAGGCCTCTTTGAATTACATCGCTTTAGCGCGGCTCGCAGATGAGCTTAATCGCAGTACGATCCTCACCGTCAATCTGAATACTTGCAAACGCAGGAACACAGATCAGATCAATGCCAATGGGCGCCAGATACCCTCTTGCAATGGCAATGGACTTGATGGCCTGATTCGCTGCTCCGGCACCAACTGCCTGAATTTCAACATTCTTGTTTTCACGGATCACACCGGCAATTGCACCGGCAACGGAGTTGGGAGATGAGCGTGCAGATACTTTCAAAATTTCCATGGGTGACCTCCTGAGTAAATTGTTTGTCAAATTTTCTCATAAACCGCAAAACATCTGGAACTATATGTATATGCTTATTATACTACATTTGCATCAAAATTGCAATAGTTTGGTGGAAATTTTGTGAATTATCTCACAAAGACAGGGGTGATTTTCGTACATTTCCCACACTTTTCCTGGAACTCCACAAGCACGCCGTTCAGAAAACAGTCCCCCTGCGCCTCCTCAAAGCGCTGCGGAAGATGCAGGCGCAGGCGGTCGATGGCAATCTCCTTCTTCACACCGAGGACGGAATCCTCCACACCGGTCATGCCGACATCCGTCAGATAGCCGGTATGCTCCGAAAGAATGCACGCATCCGCGGTCTGGACATGGGTATGCGTTCCGAGAACGGCAGTCACCCTTCCTGCCAGCCAGAAACCCATTGCGCGCTTCTCCGAGGTTGCCTCTGCGTGGAAATCCACAAAAATATTCGGGGTATCAATCTGCGAGAGCAGACGATCGACCGTGTCAAACGGATTATCGAGGTGATCCAGAAAAAGCACGCCGGAGAGGTTTACAACCGCAACCTGGCAGGCTCCGCAGTCAATGACACCCACACCCTTTCCGGGGCAGGCATCCGAATAATTTGCAGGCCGCAGAATACGCTCCTCCTCGTAAATATGGAGCTGATCCCTGCGCTGGAAGGCATGGTTGCCGGTCGTAATCAGATCGGCTCCTGCCTGGAAAATCTGTTTTGCCGAAAATGCGGTAATACCGTTGCCGTTGGCGGAATTCTCGCCGTTGACAACAACCAGATCCGCGCCCAGCTCACGGCGGAGCGCAGGAAGCTTCTTTTGCAAAAACTGGCAGCCGACATCGCCGACCACATCACCGATCATCAATAGCTTCATGATGGTACCTCTTTCAATCAGGATGGAACGGGGATACTTCCCCGTTTTCTATGCTGCACCTTACTTCGTCAGCGCTGCAATCAGATCATCCACGGATTCCGGAACACGGTTCACAGAAACGCCCTGTTCGCCGAGAATTTCATCAAGAGAATAGTTTTTCTCACCCGGCTTCTTCTTCGCAGGCAGCTCCACCTCGTGCACGCCAATCGGCTTTTCTGCCGGCGGCTGTGTGAGCTTTACCTGTGTCTGGGGATGGGCAACAGGAACAGAAATGGTATGCCGCGGATTGGTTTCTCCGGCATAGGGAGCCGGCTGTACCGGCGTACTCTGCGGAAGCATGGTGGTTTCCGGCGTACCCTCGGTCGGCTCGAAGTCCTCTTCATAGGCGTCATCCTCGTCCTCGTCGTCCAGATCAGCAGACTCCTCCGGCTGGGAAGAAGTCTCTTCGGGAACGGATTCCTCGGAATCCGCATTTTCCTCTTCTTCCTCCTCGTCCTCGGAAAGCTCCTCCCCGCGCAGACCGGCACGGATCAGGAACAGCGGGCCCTGAAGCATCATACCGAGTGTGCAGCATACGATGAAGGTCACAGGAACCACAACCCATCCAGCAATCAGCCGCATGGACAGCTCCGGAAAACGCTCAACAAGCGCAGGGGTCAGGCAGTCGAGGAACGGCTCGCCGATGAGCAGTGCCATCAGGGCACCGCCGGCACCGCACGCCATAAAGCGATGAACGACGCGGTTGCCCTCCTTCTGGCTGCGGAGCATTCCGACCAGACTCAGGGCAATGCAAAGGCTGGGCAGGCTTGCCATGCTGTCGAGCCAAGGACAGTACATGATGCCGTTTGCCATGCTGATGCTCAGGACAATGACGGTCTGTGCAAGGCACAGGGAGATGAGGAAAATCAGCAGGCTGATAAAGTCACGGCGCTTGCTGTACCGGCGCAGGTACGCACCGCCGATATAGGCTGCGAGGGGGAACAGTCCCTTGCACCACTCCGGAATGAGGTAGAAATCCCCGATGAGCAGCATGGGCTGCAAGGTGCTGACTGCGGCTGTAATGGCAAGGAATGCCTGTCTTGCGTGGCGTTTTTTGAGACCATGGAAGGCAGCATTCACAAAGGGTGCTGCCAGCAGCAGTGCGAGGTACATTCCGACAATTCTGCCGCCGGAGGTGGCAGAGAAGCTGCACAGGGCGTGGAGCATCTCCCACAGACCGATCTCTTCTCGCAGGAGCACATAGCGGATGGCAATGGCGCAGAGCGTGCCGAGCAGATAGATATAGACCGGCCGGATCAGAATTTTGAAATAGGAACCGGTGAATTTCTTCACGCTCAGGATATAGCCCATGCACGCTGCAAGCAGGGATGCGCCGGCAAGGCAGAACCATCTCGCTGCGATGGGAAGTGCCGACATATAGCCCTGAACAGGTGCCTGCGGAAAGCCGGTATCACTGATATACTGGATTCCGAGGAGCATCATCACGCCCAGACAGCAGAGCAGATCAATGCCGAGGTTTCTTGTTGTTTCCTTAGAATTTGACATAATTTACCCATTCTCCTTTTGTTCATCCATACGGCGCACAGCCGCGTATTCAATCTTCTTCATTATACCATATTTTCTCACAATGTGCAACTGATTTTTCTGCTTTACAGTATTTTTTTCATGCAAATTTTCGACAGAAATCGATGCGCTTTCATTTCTCATTGTCAATTGAGAAACTTTTCATAAACCCCTTGCAAAGCCTGCGTATTTTTGGTATAATATAAGGTAGGACTATGATGGCAGGGAACAACAGGAGGTCAAAGCGATGGATGAAAGTGTTAATCTTGAAATGATCCTGGAGCTGGCACTCGTCGGAGGCGGCGCACTTGCGCTGATTTTTGTCATTGCCCTGCTCACGCCATGGCTTTCGAAGCACGTGGACAAGTGGATTGCACACTACCGCAGCACACACGACAGTAAAGAGGATGTGGGCTACTCCGTGCGCTCCATTTATGAGCTTCCGCCGAAGCGGAAACCGGCTGTTCCGGAAACGGAAGAAGTTCCTGAAAAACCGGCGGGATCCGAATCAGAATCACAATAGAAAGGACTCATATTATGGCTAAGAACGACAAGAAAATGGTGGATGCCATTACTTCCATGGAGGAAGATTTTGCGCAGTGGTATACCGATATCTGCAAGAAGGCGGAGCTGATCGCCTATACCAGCATTAAGGGCTGCATGGTTATCCGTCCCTACGGCTATGCAATTTGGGAGAATATCCAGCGCATTCTGGACGGTATGTTCAAGGAGACCGGCCACGAGAATGTGAATATGCCGATGTTCATTCCGGAAAGTCTCCTGCAGAAGGAGAAGGATCATGTCGAGGGCTTTGCACCTGAGGTTGCATGGGTAACCCACGGCGGTCACGACAAGCTGGAGGAAAAGCTCTGCGTGCGCCCGACCTCCGAGACACTCTTCTGCGAGCATTATGCGAATATTGTACATTCCTACAGAGACCTGCCGAAGCTCTACAACCAGTGGGTTTCCGTTGTCAGATGGGAAAAGACCACCCGTCCGTTCCTGCGTTCGAGAGAATTTCTCTGGCAGGAGGGTCACACCATCCATG
>JAZQAA010000287.1:0-1965 GCA_045544975.1 Oscillospiraceae bacterium
CCTGGTCGAAGGATGAAATGGAGGTTCTGATGTCCGGTATGTCCGAGCTGAAGGAAATCCCGATCATTCCTGCATCCTATGCAGTGACAAGAAATATCATGAATGCATTCCGTGAAACAGTCAACAACTCTGAGAATCCGAGAGACACCCTGCTCTGGTACAACCGTGATATCAATACGGAAATTACCAGAAAGCGTGAGAACCTTGGACTTCCCATTATCGACTGATCAAAGAAACGCATATTTAGAAAGTAAGGAGGGTTTCATTTGGATACTGCTGATATCGGCAAGCGCAGCAAGCAGGAAAACCGCCGCTTGATCTGGCTGCAAGTGAAACAGAATAAGGAATGCTACCTCATGATGCTCCCGTTCATGCTGGTATTCCTGGTGTTTACGATTATCCCGGTTGTCATGTCCCTGCCCATGGGCTTTACGGACTTTGATATGGTACAGCTTCCGAAATTTGTCGGACTGTCCAACTACACGACACTGTTCCTGAATGACTCGATTTTCATTCAGTCCATCCGTGTCACACTCGTCTTTGCGATTTTTACAGGACCCCTGAGCTATGTGCTCTGCTTCCTGCTCGCATGGCTCATCAATGAGCTTCATCCGAAGCTGAAAACCATCTTCACCCTGATCTTCTATGCACCGTCCATGGCGAATGTCTATACCGTATGGCAGCTGATCTTCAGCGGTGACTCCTATGGTTACTTAAACTCTGTGCTGCTGAATCTGGGAATCATTTCTTCTCCGATTCAGTGGCTGACGGACAGCTCCTATGTTCTTACAGTGGTGATTATTGTACAGCTGTGGATTTCTCTCGGTGCCGGATTCCTGGCACTGCGTGCCGGCTTCCAGAACATTGACCGCTCCCAGTATGAGGCGGGTGCGATCGAGGGCATCAAGAACCGCTGGCAGGAGCTGATCTACATCACAATCCCGTCCATGGGACCGCAGCTGATGTTCGCAGCGGTTATGCAGATTGTTGGTTCTTTCACTGCAGGCAGCGTTGCACAGAGCCTGGTCGGCTTCCCGAGTACGGATTATAAGGCACATACCATCATGACGCACGCTTACGACTACGGCTGGGTTCGTTATGAGATGGGTTATGCATCTGCAATTTGTATGGTGCTGTTCGTTGCCATGTTTGTCTGCAATAAACTCATCAGCAAGCTGCTGAGTAAGTACATGGACTAAGGAGGCTTTGCAAAATGACAGATACCAAAAAATTAAAAGCCTCCAATAAGCAGGCAGGCAGAAAAATCGGCGGCACGGTCGGCATCTTCATCTTCCTGACGCTGATGGGACTGTTCATGGCACTGCCGATCTACCTGGCGATTGTCATGTCCATCAAGCCCGTGCATGAGCTGTTCGTCTTTCCGCCGAAGCTCTATGTCATTGACCCGACGCTTGACAACTTCAAGGATATGTTCGCAACCCTCTCCGATATGTGGGTTCCGTTCTCCCGTTATGTGTTCAACAGCGTCTTTGTTACCGTGTGCGTAACCACCGCGCAGTGTGTGTTTGCCTCCATGGCGGCATTCGTTCTTGCAAAGTGCAAATTCCCCGGCAACAAGTTCCTCAACAGTGTGATTGTTGTATCCCTTCTTTACCAGAGCAATGTTATCTACATCATGCAGTACATGGTAATGGCAAAGCTGGGTATGATCAATACCTACTGGGCATTGATTCTTCCGTCCGTGGCATCTCCGATGTGCCTCTTCCTGATGCGTCAGTCCGTATCCACGATACCGGATGCAATGATCGAGGCAGCGAAGGTGGATGGTGCGAATATGTTCACCATCTGCTGGAAGATCGTCATGCCGAATCAGAAGCCTGCACTGATGACCATGATCATCTTTGCCTTCCAGGCAGCATGGAATATTCAGGGCGGTACACTGGTATTCAATGAATCCCTGAAAACTCTGCCGACGGTTGTACAGCAGGAAGTCGGAGGCCAAGC
>JAZQAA010000288.1:0-2091 GCA_045544975.1 Oscillospiraceae bacterium
AATCACACAGGATTATGTGGATGCCATAGTTGAGGAGCAGACACAGCGTCATCACTATATGATGCTGACAGACGGACTGATCCTCGCCCATTCTAAAAGCGAGCACGGCGTCAAGAAACTGGATGCTGCCATTACAGTCTTTTCCGAGCCGGTCATCTGGGAAAATGAGAAACCTGTCAGAATCGTCATTGCGCTTGCCGCAGAGGATCAGACACGGCATATACATATCCTGAACGACATCCTCGATATTTTTTCGAAAAAGAAGAACCTTGAGAAGATCTCCGTTCTTCACTCTCCGTTAGAAGTCTACAGTTATCTTGCAAAACAGCTTGAGCATTGAATCACGATCAGATGGATGCTCAGGCTGAAACCGTCAATCCTGAGCGTTTGGTCTTACCGCTCAAAAAAATTCCGGATCTATTCGATCCGGAATTTTTTCTCTGTAGATTTAAATGCTCTCGTGAGCTTATCAATATATTCTTCGGTGGAAAGCATATTTTGAATCACAACGACTTTCCTGAACGCACTCATCTGCGGCGCAAGATCCAGCCCCACCACATACAGCTCATCAGACATGCTGTTTGCTTCAGAAAGCGTCATATGCCTTACCTCCACCTTCTGTTTTCCCATTGCAGTAAGCGCCCGCCTGAGGTTCATCTCCATGATCATGGAACTGCCCAGACCATTGCTGCAGCAACAAATTATTGATCGAATTCTTTCCACAATCGCCTCTTTCCCCGCAAAATGCCGCTGCGGACTTTTAACCGTTTTTTGTATTCTTTTTCTTCATTCTATTAAGAACTCTTCAGATTCCTCCTCGAATGCCTTCTTGATTTTCTGAGTGAGTTCACCAAGCGAAATGAGCTTCTTGAGCACAATCACTCTGGGAAAGTCTCCAAGATGCAGTGCAATATCCTTGCTTGTGATAACAAGATCCGCGTCATCAGGGTCGATTTCCGAAAGTGAACAGTGACGTGTCTTCACGCCACTAATATTAAGCTCACGCAGTGCTCTCACAAGATTCATTTCAAGCATCACTGAACTGACAAGGCCGCTGCTGCAGCAGCAGACGATAGAACGAATTTCTGCCATTTCAATTCCTTTCTCAGCGAATTGACCGTTACATGGGTTCCGGTGAGTCGTAAAGCTTATGGATTACCTTACCCCAAATCCGGGCTCATGTAAAGGGGGATAGTTCCTTATTCTATCATCTGTGAGAATCAGGAGTTACAGTTCAAGGCAGTCATGCTCCTCAAGAAACGGTTTCAGCCGATCAAGAATGATCTTTGTTCCGCATGCCGCCTTAGCTTCCAGATTAAGCGCAATTACAGGATCATGCAAAGACATGCGGAGCAGCATCCAGCCCTGCACTTCGTCATCATCAAAGCTTATGCGGATCCCCTCGTAGTTGGGAGAAACAATGTGGAAGCGCGGATCTGCATTTGCAAATGCAGTAAAGTCCTCCAGCACCTTCTTCCCATAATCCGCGAAGTTGTCGCCCTTTATGGCGTAACGGATCTCTTCGGATTCGGCAGGCGCACCGAGGGTGCTGATGAGATCCTTGATGCTGCAACCTTCCGCGCGAAGCTGTGCGGCCTTGCAGATGATCTTGACGCAGAGGTACGCGCCGTCGTCAGAAAAGTAGTTCTCTTTCAGGGCGCCGTGCCCGCTTGTCTCGATTGCCAGCGGGCAGTTTATGCCGGCTGCGTTCAGCTCGATTCCCTTATTGATGACATTCTTGTAGCCGCGCTTGAACCGGAGATGCTTCATCCCGAGATCCTTTTCCAGGAATACACCCAGCTCATCGCTGGTGACAGAGTCGGTAACGACTGTGGCTCCCGGATTCTTCTCTTTTAATATGGCTGCCATGAGAGCAATCAAGGTGTTGCGGTTTACTTCGGAGCCGTCGGAGAAAACAGCCGCGCCGCGGTCTCCGTCACAGTCGAAGATAACACCGAGGTCAGCCCCGGAGGAGGTGACTGCCTTAGAAATGGCGGCCATGGCGACCGGGTTTTCAGGGTTCGGAACATGATTCGGGAAGTTGCCGTCCGGATCCAGGAATACGCTGCCGCTTATATCAGCCCCCAGAGG